>JAYEFR010000216.1:0-1812 GCA_034716155.1 Thermodesulfobacteriota bacterium | reverse complement strand
AAGGAGGGGAGCAACCTGTGAAAGATACGGTAGGAATGAATGCAAATAAGATAGCCCGGTTCTTAGGGAAGCCCGCGGAAGAATTTACCAGGCAAGACTTACTTAGGTTTATTGAGGAAAACGATATTGAGATGATGAATTTCCGGTATGTAGCCGGAGACGGCAGGTTGAAGACTCTTAATTTTACAATTACCAGTAAACCTCAACTGGATCGTCTGCTGTCAACAGGGGAAAGAGTAGATGGCTCCAGTCTATTACCCTATATCGATGCTGCTTCAAGCGATCTATATGTTATTCCTCGGTATAAGACTGCCTATGTGAACCCGTTCTCTCCTATTCCTACACTGGATATACTTTGCTCTTATTATACAAATGAGGGAACTAGGCTACCAAGCTCTCCGGAGAATATCCTTAGAAACGCTCATGAGGGGCTGAAGAATAGTGCGGGGCTAACTTTTGAGGCTATGGGGGAGCTGGAATACTATGTTTTCTCTGGGAGACAGGAGCTTTATCCAGTTTCAACTCAGCGAGGTTATCATGAGTCTGCCCCGTTTTCTAAATGGGAGAAGCTCAGATGTGAGGTTATGCATGCTATTGCTCAGGGGGGAGGGCAGATAAAATACGGACACTCTGAAGTAGGTCATGTTCTTGAGGAAAACTGTGAAATGGAGCAGCATGAAATTGAGTTTCTTCCTGTTCCTGTAGAAGATGCAGCTGATCAACTTGTTATCGCTGTGTGGATGTTGAGAATGATTGGGTATAAATATGGGGTAACAATCAGCTTGGCCCCCAAGATTTTAGCTGGACACGCTGGTAGCGGCCTCCATATTCATACAAGATTGGTCAAAGATGGCAGAAATATGATGGTTAAGGGTAGCCAGTTAAGTGATATAGCTAAAAAGGCTATTGCTGGTTATCTGTCGCTAGCCCCTTCTCTGACTGCCTTTGGTAATACTATTCCTACTTCCTACCTGAGGTTGGTTCCAAATCAGGAAGCACCAACCAGTATTTGCTGGGGTGATAGAAACCGTTCTGTATTGGTAAGAGTTCCATTGGGCTGGCTGAATGTTGAGAGCATGGTCAAAGATGCCAACCCTCAGGAAGGAGGAGAATCCCCGGAGTTAATGAGCAATCAGACGGTAGAATTTCGCTGTCCTGATGGTTCAGCTAATATTTATCTTTTACTGGCGGGGCTGACTGTGGCTGCTCGACATGGCTTAGAAATGGCGAATGCACTAGAATTGGCTAAGAAATTATATGTAGATGTAAACATTTTTGCACCTGATCAGAGTGAAGTTCAGAAGCGATTGCCTCAGTTGCCTACCTCATGCTGGCAATCAGCCGAAAGTCTTCTGAAAGATCGTGAAATATACCAGAAAGAAGGGGTCTTTCCTCCCATGGTAATAAGTGAGATAGCAAAAAAACTTAAGAGCTACAATGATAAGGACTTGAGCGAGAAATTACACGGTAAGAAAGAAGAGATAAAAAAGTTGATTGATGAGTATCTCCATTGTTAGTGACATTCAAAATCATCATCGCGGGAAGTAATAAGCAAAATGTGTCACCTAAGAGAGCATGCTTGGCTTCGTCTTATGGTTCGCCTAAATCCTGTAAATCCTGCCTTCAAGCTCAGGCGGTAATCGCCTGTCTAAAGGCCGCTCCAGATTTTTCATAATCATAGTCGGCATACCTGCATCTTTCTCTAGTGATGAACTAGACCCAGCCACGAAGTCTCATTGCTTCCACTACACGTTCAACGGCCCGCACATATGCTGCTTGTCGCATATTTATCTTGTATTCCTTGCTGGTATT
>JAYEFR010000215.1:0-1828 GCA_034716155.1 Thermodesulfobacteriota bacterium | reverse complement strand
AAGGATAGAAGAGATACTGAGGGTGATGAAATAATAGGGATAGCAGGATGTGAAGATGCTTCCTTATGGTTATCCCTTATTCTTAATAAATTGCGGGTAAAGAATGTCCCTCAAATCAAAGAGGCCCTATCCTGGCCTCGGGTCTTTGGAGAATCATGCCGATCTTCTGCTCTTCCTTGCCCTTACCATCACTGCATCCAAGATTGTCTTTGCCCTGTGCACATAGGTATGCCCATCAATAACCTTTTGTCGGGCCTTTTTCGCCATATTCTGCCTGAGACCTGGTCTTGATAAATAATATTTAATAACAGATGCAAGGTCGGAGTTATAATCATAGGTTGCAATCTCATCTCTATCAAAGATGCAATACAACTCATCCCTTATGTCTGTAAGCAAAAAGCCACCACATGCAGGTACATCATATACCCTTTGATTTACTGCTGTCTTCAGCTGTGGCCTTGATATATTTAGTATAATAGGGGTGTTACTATAGATACCGGACAGGTTGTTCCCCTTGTATAGAATCTCTCCTGCATATAATCCTTCCTCAAAAAGTTCTGCCCAGGCCTCTTCTCCTATCACCTTCAGGTTGGTGCCTCTGAGCCCTGAGAGCAGGTTTAATCTTAGGGCTTGGCCTGCCCTGTGTTCTATCCATCCATACACAAGTCTCATGGCATGATCTGGTATGTCATCCCCTTGCCAGTATCTTTTAAAGACATCTTTTACTATCATCTTCCAGTTGGCTATATATGTGGGGATGAGCCTTTCTATAAAATGGGCTATCTTGTCTGTGTCTACCCCCATATCATTTAGCCGTGATATTACGGCATCTATCTGTTTTTTACCTGTTGAACCCACAAATATAATGTCTGCCATAGGTTTGAGATTGTCCTCTTCAATTGGATAAAACCTATCTGTATTTACAGCTAAAGGCAACCACCCCACATAAGAAATATTTCTCTTTTTAAGAAAAGGCTCATATGCCTTATCAATGCTAAATATGATGGTGTTTTCCTTATAATACGGCAGCATACCCTCTGGTTCTATCAGGTTTGGCTCATCTGTATACCATGTAACAAAGGGGATGCCTTTATTGAAAAGCATCTTTTGTATAACATCCGATCCATCCACGCCCAAACCATTATTTGATATTACAAAATCAGGTCTTAGATCTTTTAGCATTGTCTGTAACGTTTCCATATCAAAGGTGATTACCTCTTGAGCACCTTTCCCCTTAGTCGCTGTATTGAAAAGGCTGCATGCAATACCTGCCTTCCTCATACCCCAGGCAATATCCTCGCATACAAGGTCTCCCTGCCTGGTCAAAAGGATAGCGCCAAATCGATCTTTGACATCTACAGAGATTGGAAGATTAGGCAAGAAAGGTCTTATCTTTTTCATGGTGATATCGTCTTCCGGTATATCAAATACAAGCTCTGATGATCTTACTCTGTTGAAAATATCTTCTATCCTGTAGCGATACAGATGGTCCTCTTCTACCCTTTTTTGTCCCTTGATTATTCTTTCCATCCGCTTGTCGGAGTTTTTCTCGTATGGCAGCGTTGGATTTAAGATAGGAGGCTTCTTTGCCTTTGGGTTTGCACCTAAAGGTAGCCAATATACATACTTAAAACCATGGCCGTTTAGGTCTCTTATGTATTCGGCATCCACAACAAATATGATGCTTGCATCCTTTAAAAATTTTTTATTGTTTTGTCCATGTGCCTTTAGGGGTTGATCTATGTACCAAGACACATAAGGTATATGATAATAGCAGAAGTTCCATAAAGATGGCGAGCTTAATCAAAGTCAACCTATTGAAATCAAG
>JAYEFR010000214.1:0-1831 GCA_034716155.1 Thermodesulfobacteriota bacterium | reverse complement strand
GATATGGGTTCTGGGATGTAGGATGTATGTTGTAAGGATGTCATTGCGAATAGGCTTTCATATTTTCTTATGAAGCAATCTCTCTGTTAGCCTCATCTTTTACAGTTTAAAAAATGAAGTTCTTTAATAACAAGTACTTATGTGCATAAAAAAAGTTCTTGGCACCACAAATCTCTTTTTTACTTCACATTCATTATATTTCATAGTTCACGAATCGTCGGTGGTATGGCAACACCAACAGATTGAAAAATCTTACCACATGTCCCAAGACATTTACTGCGAACACCCAAAGATTTTCCTTTCTCTTTTATGATTGTCTCCTGAAGGGCTTTAAGATCTTGTTTAATATCAGCCCACTGGAAGCTATGACCCGATTTCTCTAAACGACGAAATAATTCTTTGCGAAGTATCAAGGCAAGAAAACTGCAAAAGACATGACCTCTGATGGTCTCATCACGTTGATGAAAGACAGGTCTTGTCTCCAATACAGATTTGATATCACGAAAGGCAAGTTCAACTTCCCACAACTGTTTATACTTGAGAGCTACATCCTTAGCACTTAAGTCTGTATTGGTCTGTAACACCCATTTGCCATCAAATCTCTTTTCAGCCTCTATCTTCTCAAAATTAATATTAACACTATCCCGCTCCATCTTAACATATTTTCGATAACCCTTGTTACCTATCAGTGCCTTGGCATCCTTTTTAAGCTTCCTTTTTAAACCTTCAACAATAGCTTGACGAGTAGCAGCATCCTTCCTCGCCTCTTTTGTATTGAGACAAACAATGTAACGGCGACCGTTGACCATAACCTCTTTTACCTTTAAGGGAGAAGGCTCTTTTCTATCCCTGGTTTCAGGATAAACCTCTTTATATCTCCCAGACCGAGACAATACATCCTCTTTAGCCTCCTTTACATTTCTCATCCGAACACCCAAAATGTAAGGAATATCCATTTGAGGATCTTCAAGCTCCTTGATAGTCTCCTTGCTGATCATTCCCCTATCTGCAACCACACAAAAACGACCTACATTGAAACGATTACGAATACGGTCAGTAATCGGAATCAGCGTTTTGACATCAGCTGTATTACCAGGCCACATCTCACAACAAATGGGGCTCCCTTTATCATCTAATACCACACCCACAACCATTTGATTAAGATCAGGACGATGATCCTTGCTCTTGCCTCTATGCCCAAGACTCTCTCCACCAGCTCCCTCAAAGTAAATAGAGGTGGTATCAAAAAATACTACATCAAGACCAGTGAAAAGATCCCTATTCTCAAAAAATATTCCCTCCTCAATCATATCCTTGTTACACCTGGGAGCAAAAGGTGTTGCACCATCTTGCTCAACCAGTGACTCCCCAACCCAAGCCATTGCACGGTAGATATGATGTAATGAAAGATTCGCAACCCCGTCTATTCGGTAGTCACGACGCCATCTGTCGCAAGACCTGTCAGAACCAGAAACAAAAAGCCTATGAAGCACGGTAAGATAAATCGCCCTTTCCACATTAAATCCAAATTTCCTACCGGCTAAAAGCTTCCTTATAACCTTCTTTATGCTCAGCTCTTTCCATAATCTATCAAAAATAAGGGAAGGACCAATCTTTTTAGAACGGGCAGTAACATCACTCCTGCCGGATAAAACAAGCATTACTTTCTCTGAATACTTTGAAAGGGAATGAATAAGTTTATCAACTTCTCCCTTCTCTTTAAGTCGATCCATACGGCCAATTGTGCCAATCACACGCTGAATAGTCTTTTTGCCCTCTCTGTGATTTTCGACTATCTGTAGATATTGATATTTACCTGATTTCTTAATTC
>JAYEFR010000213.1:0-39750 GCA_034716155.1 Thermodesulfobacteriota bacterium | reverse complement strand
AAGAGCACACCGTTGAGGTCACGGAGATTGTTTACCTTTTCTCCAATCGGGAGATGGCGATTGGAGAAAGGAATATCTTAGATCATAAAGTGGTTAAAGAAACACGCAAAACGCAAGAGCTGCCCCCGGATGGTTTATCTGGAGACCTTCACTTTTCAGATCTGAGGAGATGTCATAGCCTTACCGCAGTTATTTTGTTTGCTTTTTACTTAACGGCATAAATCCTTTCAATATCTGAATGTTGCCTTTATACTTGGTCTCTTTCCTGGCAATCAATTCCAGTTTTACCAATTCTTGAAAATCCCTCGCCCTGGTTAACTTGGAAAGTTTCGCATATTCCTTCATTAGGAAGGGATTGCTCTCAAGCAGCTCATCGATCCCATAAAATTTGTCTGTCGGGAAATGGAGGGCCGCATTTCTTCTTCGTTTGACAATACTCTTCGATTTCCCAGAGGCTTTCTTGCTGTCCAGAGCATCGTATATATAATTCTTCCAGGAAATCTGAAGAATGTTATTTTGAAATATATTCAATGCCTCGGACAAACCATCACGTAAACCCTCCACGGCATAATTGATAAATTTTGATAGATTTTCTTCTTTCCCCGCAATAGCTAATTGCCGGTAATATTCCTCACGAGTGTTGTTGTAAAAATTTGATAAGATATGGGAGGCAATATCAGGCAAACCGGCTCTTATCAGGATATAAAACTCAATCAACCTGGCTGTCCTGCCGTTTCCATCACCGAAAGGATGAATCCAGGCAATATAGACATGAAAGACAATAGCTTGAATCACCTGATCAACAAATTTCCGGTTGCCTTCTTCATAATGAAAAGTTTTTTTCATCCAATCGCATAATTTCTGAACTAATGTCACAACAGCACTGTATTCAGGTGCTCTATATCCACCAACGACAACATTGGTCTGCCGAAACTGACCTGGAATTGCTTTAAAATGATCGCCCAGGTTCTTGCCGACATAATTGTGGAAATTCTTGATAAGCTCCGGGTGTATTACGGCTGACCTGTCATTTAAGATAACATCTTCCCTGATGGCATTCAGAGCCTCGAGGATGTTTTTTACCTCGATCTCAAGATACTCCCTGCTTGGAGGAAGTGATTCGCCCTCGTCAATCCTGGCAATCTCATCGTCTGTCAGAGTGTTGCCCTCGATCGCTGTCGTGGCTTGAGCTCCCTTGCGAAGAGATACCAGAAGCAACCTCTGTCGTTCTTTCGGTGGGAGCGGGATCTCTAAGATAGTCCTGATAATTGCCTCACACTGCCCGAGCATGAAGATGACATCTTCGCTTAATGTCCAATTATTTTCAAATTTGATATGAGGATGAGTCTTTAAATATGTCATATCCGCCCTTTTTAATTAATAAAATACGATTCGATTCAAATACTCTATACTATTTGAATCGAGATATGTCAATTTAAATGATATCGGATATGAATTAATTTAACATTAAATAAATTTTCTGCACGGCAATTAAGTATATTTAAGAAAACAGGGGGTCAGTTCTTGCATTTTACCCCCGGATGGTTAGAATGATATTGTAAGATCTGATAATACATATTAAGAAGACCTTAGTGATCAAATATCATGGTGATCGATTGATCTGATACGATAATTTATTTAAATGGGTATGAATTATGACGTCCTGCAGGCATATGAATCTTGTTCTGTTACCTGATAAGAAAAACAAGCTGCGGTGCCGGCACTGCCATCTGGTAATCGCACCTGATGAATTGCGGGGGGGTTATTGCCCTGAATGTTACGAGGCTTATGGCAAGAAGCAGTATGACTTTGAAGAAATTGAAGCCGGAGAAAATGAAAAGACTTGCTACCGATGCGAAGACTGCGGTGTTATTATTGAGGTTGAATAGAAGATTTTCAGGGGGGATTTAGCGAAGACAAAATATGGGACCCACACGAGGTGTGGGGGCTTAAGCGAAGTGAAGAATCTCAAAGTGCCTGCAACCGATGGGATTGCCACGTTGGCCTATGGCCTCCTCGCAATGACAAAAAAGCAATTGTGCCGAAATAATCGTTGTAGGGCCCGTTCCCCGAACGGGCCGATTTGTCTTACCAATACGTTGTAGGGCATATTTCCCTTAAGCGGGCCGATGAGGGCATCGGCCCCTACAAAGCTTTGTGCCTATTTTCATATAAGCAACTCATAACCCAAAATTTATAACCCAGAACCCATTTTTAAAGGGCTTGTGTTTTAGGTGTCTGTATTGTATAGGAAGCCTTCTTTATTATAAGCAAAACGGACGGGGGTGGTTTAGGATGGTTAGTGTGGAAGAAATCAAGTCAGAAGAGAACATAGATTCTCTTAAAGAGGATGAAAAAAGGGGAGAGGAAAAGGATGTAGGGACCCTTTATGAGAAAGCATTAGGCAAGCCTGTAACTACTGGTTCTGTTATAACAGGCACGGTAGTTCAGATTGGCACCGATTATATAATGATAGATATCGGGCGGAAGATCGAAGGACAGGCCCCAATACATGAGTTTGTTGATAATGCCGGAGGTATTAGTATAGACGTTGGGGACCAGGTAGAGGTCTTTGTAGAAAGTATAAATCCCAGGAAAAACCTTATTAGATTAAGCAAGGAAAAGGCCAAACTTATTAAGGTATGGGAAGAAATTATCAAGGCTTATCATGAGCATACGATAGTATCAGGCAAGGTTATTGAAAGAATAAAGGGAGGGCTTACTTTAGATATAGGGATCCCCGCTTTTTTACCGGGTTCCCAAGTAACTATTAATCCGCCTACAGAGGCTCAGCTGGATGCATTGGTTGGCTCTATGATGGATGTTGCAGTTATAAAGTATAACAGGAAAAAGGATAATGTAGTGGTAAGCCATAGAGAGGTTCTTGAAAAACAGCGTGAAGAGAAGAAAAAGCAACTTCTGTCTACGCTAAAAGAAGGGGATATATTAAAGGGTATAGTTAAAAATATTATGGTCTATGGCGTATTTGTAGATATTGGCGGGATAGATGGTCTATTACATATAACAGACATGTCCTGGGGCAAACTAAAACACCCTAGCGAGAAGGTTAAATTAGGGCAGGAGATAGAAGTAAAGGTCATTAAGTTTAATCCGGAGACTGAAAAGATTTCCTTGGGATTCAAACAGCTCATCCAGGATCCATGGGAAGGGGTTGAATACAGATATCCTATAGGGAAGAAGGTTACAGGCAAGGTGACCTCTATTACCAACTATGGTGCATTTGTAGAGATCGAAGAAGGAATAGAAGGCCTTGTTCATATCTCAGAGATGTCGTGGACCAAGAAGATTAAACATCCATCTTCTATTGTAAAAGAGGAACAGGAAGTGGACGTTGTGGTATTAGATGTTAATCCGGACGCTAGACGCATCTCTTTGGGCCTAAGACAGGCATTACCTAACCCGTGGGACATTCTTATGGAGAGCTATCCTATGGGGGAGGTAGTCGAAGCTACGGTAAAAAGCATCACGGAGTTTGGTCTTTTTGTAGGGGTTGACGACGAGATTGATATAGATGGGCTTATACATATTTCAGATATCTCATGGGATCCCAGAGTGGCAAACCTCAAAGATCTCTATAAAAAAGGGGATGTAGTAAAGGCCAAGATCTTGAACATAGATCCTGAAAACGAAAAATTTTCCCTGGGGATTAAACAACTTTCTCCTGACCCATGGGCAGTGGTGACAGAAGAATGTCCTGTTGGCAGCGTGATAAAAGGGAGGGTTACATCTCTCACAGAGTTTGGGGCGTTTGTGGAGATAAAAAGGGGTGTTGAGGGCATGGTGCATATCTCGGAAATCAGCAGGAGTAAAATAAATTCCCCTGCTGACGTCCTTCAGGTAGGTCAAGAGGTAGAGGCCGTTGTGTTGAGGTCAAGCCTGAACCAGAAAAAGATAGGATTATCTATAAAGGCACTGGATGAGCTTAGTAGCGCAAAGAAAGTGCAAGAAAAACATGTTGATAAGGTAGGAACAAATCTCGGAGCTTTGATTAAAGAGTTACAGGACAGGGGGAAAGAGTAATATCAGTGCCCGCAAGGCTATATATTAACCCGTGTTCGCTTACTACTTTGCTTTCAGCTTCCTGCTTCGTTTCCAACTGCGCAGGACAAGACGACGGACAAGTTGGCTTGGGTTTAATTCCCCTTAAATCTTGCTCCGGGGTTTATCCCATTGATTGTTCTTTTCGTATGAAAAGTTGGTGAGGGAGGTGAAGTGTTGGCTGTAATAGTCCCAGCATCTCTTTATGTTATCATTCCATTATTCCAATGGGCTAAAAACGCCTGATGGGTATGTGGTTTCTTTTTGTTACAGCTGCGCTGGTTATTTTCTTTGCAGGGAGTTACCTGAGTGATCTGGCAGAGGAAACCGCTGGTCTTACCGGCCTGAGCAGGGGTTTTATAGGAGCCCTGATCCTTGGTATTATCACATCGCTGCCAGAGCTCTTTGGCACTTTATTTGCTGTGATATGCAAGGACAATCCTGACCTTGGGGCGGGCAATATCTTTGGGTCAAATTTGTTTAATATTGCCATCCTTTCTTTGGCGATACTTGTGTTCAGTTCCCGTATATCCTGTAATGATTGGAAGCTGAGGTCTAATTTCTCTGTATACATGAGTATTTGTTTGAGCGTCTTTATGATAATCCTTATAGGTGTTTATCACAGAGGGATTGGTATCTCTGCAAATTGGGGTAATCTTGCAATAGTGGGATTTTACATCTTTGGGATGTGGATATACTCTTTTGAAGGAGGAGAGTCCGGAGAAGCGGATAAAAAGCCTGTGTCCCATAGTTTGAGACAAAACTTAATACTTATAGCAATATTTGGTTCTGCAGTTGTGGTAGCGGGAATCCTTCTTGCCGATGCATGTAATGAGATAGCCCATAAAACACATATGACCTCAACCTTTGTAGGCACTTTATTTATGGCGGCAGGGACAAGTCTTCCCGAATTGGTGGTAACCATGAGGTTACTTAAAAAGGGTAATATAGGGATGGCAGCCGGGAACATATTCGGATCAAACCTAATGAACCTGACAATTGTGGCAATTGTGGACCTGATATATAAAGGGTGCGTGTATGCAACTATTACGGATAGCCAGCTTGTAACGGTTGCTGCAGGGATTATAATGTCGGGAATCTTTTTATTAGGCACGCTTGTAAAAAGATCCAGAAGATTGACGATACATGTAGACAACGTAGCAATACTTATAATATATGTATTGATATATCTGTGGTTGTATGGTCACTAATATTTTTGATAAAAATCTTTGTTGTATAATTAATGGTAGATATGAAAAAAAGGTCGAAACTTATAGTATTTTTAATTATTGCTGGAGTAGCTTTTCTTTATGGTGGTAAGACCCTGGTAAAGACCATGACCCCTGCGATAGGCATTCTGAATATAAAGGGGCCTATAATGGATGCCTCATCGCATCTTGAATCAATTGATAAGTATAAAAATGACAACTCAATAAAGGCAGTTGTTGTTCGGATAGATAGCCCGGGCGGTAAAATAGGCTCTTCTCAAGAGATTTATTCGGCGGTGCTCAAATTAAAGGAGAAAAAGCCAGTGGTGGTATCAATGGCATCTATTGCTGCGTCTGGCGGATACTATATTGCATGTGCATCGGATGTGATTTTTGCGCTCCCCGGGTCTTTGACGGGCAGCATTGGTGTCATTATAGAATTTGTAGATTTAAGTGAGGGATTGCGCAAATTGGGCGTAACGGCAGAGAGTATAACAAGCGGAGAGATGAAGGATGCAGGGTCTCCATTCAGGCATATGACAGACAAGGAGCGTGTCTACTTTGAGAGCATGGTAAAGGATATGTATGAGCAATTTATAGAGGTTGTATCAAACAGCAGGGGACTCCCCATATCCAGGGTAAGGCAACTCTCGGACGGAAGGGCATTTACCGGAAGGCAGGCATATGACTTGGGGCTGGTTGATGTACTGGGGGGGAAAGATGATGCAATCGATAAGGCAAAAGAGCTCTCAGGATTGAAGGGTAAGGTGAGGATAATCAAGCCGGAGAAGCCTTTTAACCTGATAGAGGCGTTGATGAGGTTATTGGTTGGTTATAGCCCTATATCCCCTCAAGGGGATGGGTTGCTCAGGCGATATCGCCTTGAATATAGTCTATACTAAGGAGAATAGGTTTTATGAATATGGGAATTGAAGAAGGCCTCACATTTGATGATGTGTTTTTGGTGCCGGCGCTATCAGAGTTTACGCCGGGAGATACAGATATAAGCACGTATCTGACAAGGGAGATAAAGTTAAGTATGCCCCTGATCAGCGCTGCTATGGATACAGTGACAGAGGCTGAAACTGCTATTGCTATGGCGAGAGAGGGGGGAATAGGCATTATACACAAAAATATGCCCCCTGAGAGACAGATATTAGAGGTAGACAAGGTAAAGAAATCTGAAAGCGGTATGATAGTGGATCCTATCACTATGCGTCCTGATCAGAAGATAGGAGAGGCGCTAGATGTTATGAGGCGGTATAGCATCTCAGGTGTTCCTATTACAGTTGGCGAAAAGCTTGAGGGTATCCTTACCAACAGGGATCTGAGGTTTGAAACCAAGATGAGTTTGCCTATAAAAGAGGCAATGACTCGTGAAGGCCTCGTAACGGTAAAAGGAGAGATAACCCTTAAGGAAGCAAAGAAGGTGCTTCATAAGTACAAGATAGAGAAACTTCCTGTTGTGGATAAGGATTTCAATCTTAAAGGTCTTATCACCATTAAGGATATCGAAAAGGCGGAGATGTATCCATTTTCAACCAAGGATTCAAAGGGGAGATTGCTAGTAGGGGCAGCAGCAGGCATATTCCCCAATGATGAGGCACGGGTGGATGCTTTAATAAAGGCGGGGGTAGATGTCATTGTAATAGATACCGCACATGGGCACACCAGGCTTGTAATAGATACGGTAAAGGCCATAAAGGGATCCTATCCGTCATGTCAGCTATTAGCTGGCAATGTAGCAACCCGGCAGGCTGCAACAGATCTTATAAAGGCGGGTGCAGATGGGATAAAGGTAGGAGTTGGTCCGGGGTCTATCTGTACAACCAGGGTAGTGGCAGGGGTTGGCATGCCACAGATTACGGCAATTATGCAGTGTGCAGCCGCTGCCATGAAGTATGATATACCCGTTATTGCAGATGGAGGGATTAAGTTCTCAGGTGATATTACCAAGGCCATTGCAGCAGGGGCAGCGTCTGTGATGATAGGCTCCCTTTTTGCGGGTACCGAAGAGGCCCCCGGGGAGATGATCATATATCAGGGGAGGACATACAAGGCTTATAGGGGTATGGGATCGATAGAGGCCATGCAGGCTGGGGCGAAAGACAGATATTTCCAGAGTGAAATTGCTGAATCCGGCAAGCTTGTGCCTGAGGGGATAGTAGGACGAGTCCCATATCGTGGCAGGCTTTCTGAAAACATTTATCAGCTTTTAGGTGGTTTGCGTGCAGGCATGGGTTATACCGGCTGCAGAAATATAAAGGAATTACAGGAAAAAGCACAGATGGTTAATATTACGCAAGCTGGGCTTAAAGAAGCTCATGTTCATGATGTTATAATTGTGAAAGAGGCACCAAACTATAAATTGGAATAGCAAGAGGGAAGTTTAAAAGATGGGCTTTGTTCATCTTCATTGTCATACGCAGTATAGCCTTTTGGACGGGGCAATCAGAATTGATGACCTTATAGGAACAACCAAAAAATTTGGTCAGGACAGTATTGCCATAACAGATCATGGTGTAATGTATGGGGTTATTGAATTTTACACCAAGGCTGTAAAAAAAGGTATAAAGCCTATTATTGGATGCGAATTGTATGTAGCCCCAGGTGATATGACATTAAAACGTCAATTGCCCGGCTTGCCCAGGTATTATCACCTGATACTGTTGGCCCTTAATCTTCAAGGATATAAAAATTTAATAAAATTGGTCTCTATTGCGCATACAAAGGGGTTTTATCATAAACCAAGGGTCGATAGAAATATTCTTAAGGAATTAAATCAAGGGCTTGTTGCATCGAGCGCGTGTCTCCAGGGAGAGATTCCTTACCATCTCTTAAGAGGAGATGATAAGGAGGCAAAAGATGCTATTGACTTTTACCAGGCCACCTTTGAAGACCGCTTTTATTTGGAAATCCAGGAAAATGGGCTTTTAGACCAGCAAAAGGTAAACCCTATGATGGTGGATATGGGCAAGCGTTTTGATATCCCTGTTGTTGCAACAAACGACTGTCACTATCTTAAACGCTCAGATGCAAAGGCCCATGAGGTGCTTTTGTGCATACAGACGCAGGCTACTATTAATGATAAAAAGCATATGTCGTTTAATACGGATCAGTTGTACCTGAAAAGCCCCGAAGAAATGAGAGAGAATTTTTCCTGGATTCCCCAGGCAATTGAAATAAGCGGCGAGATAGCCGATCGCTGCAATGTAGAGATACCAATGGGCACCTATCACTTCCCGGTGTTCTCTGCGGAAAAGAATGGATCTTTGGAAAAGCAGTTAGAGGAAAAATCATGGGAAGGGCTCAACTCTCGAATTAAAGAGGCAAACATGGCGGAGTACGGAGAAAGGTTAACCGGCGAACTCGAGATAATAAATGCCATGAGCCTTGCCGATTATTTTTTGATTGTTGCTGATTATATTAACTATGCAAAAAAGCATGGGATCCCCGTGGGCCCTGGCCGGGGTAGCGCTGCAGGATCTCTTGTAGCGTATGCATTAGGGATAACAGACATAGACCCTATAAGATGGGGTCTGGTGTTTGAGAGGTTTTTGAATCCGGAACGTAAAAGCATGCCGGATATAGATGTGGACTTTTGCCAGGAGGGAAGAGACAGGGTCATAGAATATGTAAGGGACAGGTATGGATATGAATATGTAGCCCAGATCACCACCTTTGGGAACATGAAGGCCAAGGCTGTTATCAGGGATGTCGGGAGGGTTTTAGGTATGAGCTTTGGCGAGACGGATCGGATAGCAAAGCTTATACCCGGCGACCCCAAGATAACACTGGATGAGGCGATAGAAGTGGAATCCAGGTTGAGAGAATTGGTAGAAAATGACCAAAGTATAGCCGATTTAATGGATATTGCCAAATCCTTAGAGGGTCTGACCAGACATGCATCCGTACATGCCGGGGGAGTGGTGATCTCTGATAGTAATCCCCTTACAGACTACATTCCCATCTACAAGGATAAGAAAGGGATGCTTGTAAGCCAGTACGATAAAGATTGCATTGAGCGCGTGGGGCTTATAAAATTTGACTTGTTAGGGTTAAAGACACTTACGGTTATTCAGAGAACCTTGGATATGCTTAAATCAGAGGATATTGAATTAGATATAGGCGGGATTTCTCTTGATGATGAAAAGACCTACCAGCTTATGGGAAGTGGCGATACATCCAGTGTTTTTCAATTAGAGAGTCCGGGCATGAGACAGATGTTGAGGCAATTGAATCCTGCAAAATTCGAGGACATTATAGCTGCTGTCGCCTTATATCGTCCAGGGCCTATGACGCTTATTCCATCCTATATCAATCGGAGGCATGGTAGAGAAAAGATTGAATATTCTCACCCCATGTTAGAGGCTGTTTTGAAAGAGACGTATGGGATTATAGTTTATCAAGAACAGGTCATGCAGATCGCACAGATGATGGGTGGATATACGTTAGGCAAGGCTGATTTATTGAGACGTGCTATGGGAAAGAAAAAACCGTCGGAAATGAAGAAGCAACGGGAGATCTTTATAGAAGGGGCAGCAAAAAAAGATGTGTCAAAGAGCGTTGCCGCTGATATATTTTCTCTTATGGACAAATTTGCCCTTTATGGCTTTAATAAGTCTCATGCGGCTGCGTATGCATTGATCGCCTATCAGACTGCATATCTGAAGGCACATTATCCAATGGAATTTATGGCGGCAAATCTTTCTCTGGATCTTAATAACGCGGACAAGGTGGTAAGACATATAGCGGAGTGCAGGGCCAAAGGCATAAAGATACTATCTCCTGATATAAATGAAAGCAGATGGGAATTTGTAACAACCAAGGAGGGTATCCGCTTTGGGTTGGGTGCAATAAAGAATGTCGGCAGATCTGCTGTAGATATAATTATAGAAGAAAGGCAGGCAAACGGCAAGTTTGAAGATTTTCAGTCGTTTATACATAGAATAAACCCTACGAAGGTGAACAGACGGGTGATAGAGGCTCTTATAAAGGCAGGCTGTTTTGATACAATCCATCCGAATCGCAGGGCATTAATGGAAGTTCTGGATGTGGAAATAGAAGATGCTCAACGTATTGCGAAAGATAAGCATAATGGCCAAAAGACGCTGTTCAATCTTGGGCAGGGGGATGAGGAAGGTTCATCAAGGAAAATTCCTGATATTCCAGACTGGGACGATAATGAACGTCTGCAGATGGAAAAGGAGGGCATAGGGTTTTATATTACAGGGCATCCCCTTGAGGAATACATTTTAGATATAGAAAGATATTCTACGGCAAATTGTCATTCCCTTTCGGAAAAGACAGGAAAGGTGATAATAGCCGGTATCTTACAAGGCCTGAATGTAATAAGGACAAAAAAAGGGGATCTTATGGCAAAGGCCAGCCTGGAGGATCTTTATGGTAGTGTCCCTGTTATCTTTTTCCCTAAGTGTTTGAACAAATACAAACCAAACATTACCAGCGAAGCCCCTGTTTTTATAAAGGCAAATATAAATCAGCACGAAAAGGCTGTAGGGAATGAAGAGATAAACAACGTACAAGTGGAGCTCCTGGCAGAAGAGGTGTATCCTATAGAAGATGCAAAATTAGTATTAGCGAAAAAAATAGTAGTTCGAATTGATGACGAGACAGATCCAGGCCTTATCCGGAGGATTAAAAAAACCGCCCTTGCATTTAAGGGAGAGATCCCCTTATGTTTTGAGATACATACAGGCACTGCCATTGTAAACGTAGATGCGGGCAAAGACTATATGGTGGACCCATCCGGAAAGTTTGAGGATAAGATGCAGGAAATATTGGGCCCTTCAAGGATAGCGACGATATGAAGACAAGAAGGCCTGATAAATTTGCTGATATAGATAAGGCACTTAAACGCTTAGAGCATAGTATATCAAAAATTCCGGAGATAGATGTCACAGAAATTGCTGAGAAGGTAAAGGCATTGCGGGAAGAGATGTATAATGGCATCTCCAGATGGGAGAGCGTAGAGCTTGCGAGGATTTTCGGCAGGCCCGGGGCTAGGGATTTTATAGATACTATATTCGATGATTTTATAGAGGTTCATGGAGACAGAATCTACGGGGATGATCCTGCTATAACAGGAGGGTTTGCTACCTTTGGAGGCATGTCTCTTGTGGTTATTGCAAGCCAAAAGCACTCCTATAAAAAGAGAGATTATATCCAGCATCATTATGGCATGGCTTCTCCTGAGGGCCACTACAAGGCCATTCGACTGATGAAGTTGGCTGAGAAATTTGATAAGCCAATAATTACTTTTGTGGATACACCCGGAGCATACCCCGGACTAGAGGCGGAACATAAAGGGCAAGCATTTTCTATAGCAAGGTGTATTTCCACCATAGCGTCTATAAATGTCCCCGTAATAGCCTGTATTATTGGAGAGGCAGGCTCGGGCGGCGCGCTTTCCCTCGGTTTCGGGGATAGGATTATCATGCTAGAGCATGCCTTTTATAGCGCTATATCCCCAGAGGGCTTTTCTTCTATTATCTGGGGAGATGTGTCAAGCAAGGAGATAGCTGCCGATATACTAAAGGGTACAGGACGCGATCTCTACGAGGGTGGAATAGTAGATTATCTTGTGAAAGAGCCTGTAGGAGGAGCGCATAATAATCCTGCAATGGTTATAGAAGACACAAAAAAGGCAATAAAGGGGTTTTTGAAGGAACTCTCAGGGACGGACAGAAAGGCAATGCTGGATGCCAGGAGGGAAAAGATAGAAGGCATGATTCCGAAGGATTAGATATGGAGCAAAATTCCCTGGTAAAGGAATAATTTGCCACCTTAAGTTTTGTTGCGAGGGCTCCGAATAATATAAAAGGACATGGCACTATTCTTGCTGTAAATGTTGCCAGGGGGAGACATATAATGAAAATAGATCCGAATATGATTATTGGTAAAACTACAGGCCAGGTATCCCATCAAAGGCACATATCTTCCGGGGTCAAGTTTGAAGATATACTTCAAAGGGAAAAAATAACATCAACAGAAAATATCTCACGTGCCACATCGCCTGGAGTGACAGATATGGCCGGCCCTCTTCAGGCAGATAAGATAAAAGGGTTGAGCTTTAGCGAACAAGCATTAGATCTGCTGGATAAGTATAATAAACTTCTTGCAGATCCTGATGTCACATTGAGGATGATAGCCCCGATTGTTGATGAGATGAATACAATGGGGGAACGGTTAGAAAAGGCTTCCTCGCTCCTGTCCACGGATAAATCACTAAAGGGTATTATGAATGATATTGCATCTACCATAAGATCAGAGGGAATAAGGTTCAACAGGGGGGATCTTATAGGGTGATATGGGTTTCCGCTGTAGTAATAGGCGGGCTTATTATAGGAAGCTTTTTAAATGTCTGTATATACAGGATTCCCCAAGACGAGTCTATCATTGTCCCGGGTTCCCACTGCCCAAAGTGTGGCGCAAAGATAGCCCCATGGGATAATATACCAATACTCAGCTACTTATTTCTTAGAGGTAGATGCAGGAATTGTAAGGTAAAAATTTCCCCCCGATATCCTTTGGTAGAGGCAATAACCGCTCTGCTTGCGCTTGGCTTGTTGTACAGATTCGGGCCAACGCTTGATTTTGCTATATATTTTATATTGGTATGTGCCTTGGTTGTGGTCACATTTATAGATATAGACCACCAGATTATACCTGATAGAATCTCTATAAGTGGCATTTTGATAGGCCTTGTGGCTATCTATTGGCTTCCTGTTTCATACAAAGACGCCTTGATAGGGTTGGTTTTAGGGGGAGGCATCCTTATGGGCGTGATATATGGTTATTATTTTATCACAGGCAAACAGGGCATGGGGGGAGGGGACGTGAAGTTGCTTGCCATGATAGGGGTGTTTATTGGCTGGAAAGGGGTTCTATTTACTATCCTTACGTCCTCTGCTATAGGTTCTGTTGTAGGGCTCACGTGGATAGCCCTTACCCACAAGGATACTCGATCTCCCATCCCCTTTGGGCCATTTCTCTCCCTTGGGGCGATTATATATTTATTCTGGGGTGGTGCGGTTATAGATTGGTATATGAAATTCATGAATATCCAGTAGAGCAGGATACAAAAATACCCTGTTTACAGCTGGGTTTCCCTCGATTTAAGGCAACTTACATATTATTATCGCCACTATAAATTTTATGCTTTTTACGAGGCCGCCAAATTTGAGTTTTGTACTTTGCAATCTTCATTTTTCATTGTTTGCTTAAAATTCCATTGAATTTTGAGCAGATACAGGGTTTTTGACGAAAGCAAGCACAATTGAAGCAATGAGGGCAAGCAGCGCCCCCATTATAAAGGCATAGCGTGAGCCCCACATATCCCAGACAAGCCCAAAGATTACAGAAGCAGGCAGTGCCCCTATCCCTATAGCAAGATTATAGAGGCCATAGGCGTTTCCCCTTGCCTTTTCAGGGGTCAGCTCTGCCACAAAGGCCTTCTCTGTTCCTTCACATAGTCCAAAATAGAGGCCATAGGCAAAAAAGAGCCCCCATATAGTGGCCTGGCCACCTGCAAATGCAAATCCGAGGTAGGTAGCCCCATATATCACCCATCCCCCTATGATTACGGGCTTTCTTCCAATCTTATCAGAGAGTCGCCCCCCAGGGATGGCAAATATTGTTTTGGAGATACTCAAGACCATCCATATAATAGGGATCAAGGCTAGACATACGCCTGCGTTTTGAGCCTTAAGCAGCAGGAATGCATCAGTGGAATTACCCAAGGTAAAGATGAGCAGAGCTATAAGAAACAATGAAAACCGGGGGTTTATTGAGCCTGTAAAGGTCTTGTGAGAGGCCGAGACCTTTTTGGGCGCTCTTTCCGTAACTACGAAATATGCAAGTGCAATGGCTATGATACCTGGCACGATAGATAACAGGAAGACTGTCTTTATAGTACAATTACCCCACTGGATAAGGGCAGTAGCTATAAGGGGGCCTATGATTGCTCCCAGGTTATCCATGGCACGCTGGAAGCCAAAGGCAAACCCTCTGGACTCATCTGGTACGGAATCTGCGAGCAGCGCATCCCTTGGGGATGTCCTTATTCCTTTTCCTACCCGATCACCAAGACGGAAGAAGAGGACATGCCACCAGCTGGTTGCAATCCCGATAAAGGGACGGACGAGATTGGATATAGTGTAGCCTGCTGCAAATATTGGCTTTCTCTTTCCGACTCGGTCGGACATAGACCCTGATATGTATTTCAATACGGATACAGTTGTCTCTGCTAGACCTTCTATAACACCTAAGGCTGATGCGCTGGCATGAAGCACGCTTGTCAAGAAAATCGGCAGCAAGGGGTATATCATCTCACTTGATGCGTCATTCATGAGGCTTATGAACCCAAGGCCTAGTACATTCTTTTTATCCTTAGCATTAAGGGACATTAAAAACCTTTATTTTCATAATTTCACTTCATTTAAACCATTTAAACCAATAAAACCATATAAATACCTTTTTCATATAATGTCGAGCCCAATACCATATAAGCAGATCATCATACAAGAAAGTTTTAGCTGCTAATGGATGAAGGGTAGGATAAAACCGAAGGCTCTTCCATATATAATGCAATAGTAGTATAGTTATTTGTAAGATTTATATATGGCAGACTATAATAAACCTATGTCAAAAATGCGTATAAATAGATACATTGCGTGTTGTAGCAGTATATCCAGACGTGGGGCGGACTCTCTAATAAAGGCAGGGGGAGTATTTATCAATTCAAGACAGGCATCTATCGGTGATGTTGTGGATACAGATATAGATAGTGTTACCATAGATGGAAAGCGGATCTCATCACAAGAGAAGCACTATCTTGCAATGTATAAACCGAAATTCGTAGTTACCACTATGAACGACCCCCAGGGCAGAGTATGTATAAAGGATTTTATACCACAGCATTACCTGGGGGTATTCCCGGTGGGGAGATTGGATTTTGATGCTCAAGGCCTCATTATACTTACCAATGATGGTGATTTTGCCAATATTATACATCATCCCTCATTTAATATCCCAAAGGTCTATGATGTGAAGGTCATGCCAAGGGCAACAGAAGGTGTTATAAAAAAGATGAGGCACGGCATGTACTTAGACGGAATAAAGATAAGAGAAGCTCATATAGAAAAGATACATGACAGTGGTAATGCAACATATATGAAAATCACCTTGCAACAGGGCATAAAAAACCAGATAAAGCGTATGGCCGGAGCTGTCAGGTTGCATGTAATATCTATAAAAAGGATATCCGTAGGGCCTGTGAGACTGAGGGGCATGAAGCCCGGGGATATAAGGTCTCTTACGAATGCAGAGATATATCTTATACATAGACCTTTAAAAAAACATAAAGGAGCTTGACTTGTATTTATAACCCTTGTATATTTGGTGCAATTCTGTTCTGGGAGGGATAAATGAATAAGTCTGAATTAGTAGAGGCCCTTTCGCTCCGATTGGATGTACCTCAAAAAAAAGCAGAAGTTGTGGTAAATACAATATTTAATACTATTGTAGATGCTATGAAGCAAAATCATCGCGTGGAGATTAGAGGGTTTGGAAGTTTTGTAATGAAATATTATAAGCCATACACAGGGAGAAATCCAAAGAGCGGAGAGAAGATAGCTGTAAAGGCCAAGAGATTGCCCTTTTTTAAAACAGGCAAGGACATGAAGGACCGTGTAAATTCTAGATGATGCAGGGTTTATCTAGAGGTTTATCCTTATTGTTATAACAGCCAGACATCTTGATATTGGATAGCAATCAAGGGGGAATAGTATAATACATAAGCAAGGATAAGTTTCTATGAGCAGATATAAAATTCTTATCGTAGATGATGAGGCTCAAAACAGAGAATATTTGGAGGAAGTGCTTGCTCCTACTGGCCATGAGGTAGATTGTGCGCTCAATGGCCAGGATGCCGTTGCCAAGATCTCTCAGGATATATATAATATTGTACTCACTGATCTTTATATGCCTGAGCTTGATGGCTTGGGGGTAATACGGCATATAATTGAAAGCAATCTGGATTGTGCAGGCATCATATATACGGGATACGGATCCATAAAGACAGCAGTAGAGGCCATGAGGATAGGGGCCTTTGATTATATAACCAAGCCGTTTAAGCCGGATGAGATTAGAGTTGTAGTAAAAAAGGCCATAGAATATTTAAAGTTACGGGAAGAAAACTTACATCTCAAGGAACAGTTAAAGGCGCGATACAAGTTTGATAACATAGTGGGCAATTCTGATAAGATGCAAAAGGTCTTCGAGATGGTGGGGAAGGTAGCTGCTACTGAGTCCACTGTCTTGATTTTAGGCGGATCCGGTACAGGCAAAGAGCTTATTGCCCGGGCCATCCATTATAATTCTTCCAGGGGGCAACAGCCCTTTGTTCCTGTAAACTGTGGGGCCATCCCGGAGGAACTTTTAGAAAGTGAATTGTTCGGGCATGAGAAAGGGGCATTCACCGGGGCATTTAGGGCCAGGGTGGGCAGGTTTGAGATCGCTCAAGGTGGCAGTATATTTTTAGACGAAATATCCGAGATGAGTCCGACGCTGCAGGTAAAGCTTTTGAGGGTTCTACAGGAACGCGAATTTGAACGTGTAGGGAGTGTGAAATCTATAAAGGCAGATATAAGGGTTATAGCTGCTACGAATAAGGATCTTGACGAAGAGGTAAGAAAGGGCCGCTTTAGGGAAGATCTTTATTATAGGCTTAATGTTATCCCAATATCCCTTCCGCTGCTTAGAGAAAGGAAAGATGATATCCCGCTTCTTATAAAGCACTTTCTTGCCGAATATGGCTCAAGTGGTCCAAACAAGATAGAAGATTTCAGCAAGGATGCAATATCTGTTCTCATGCAGTATAGCTGGCCGGGTAATGTAAGAGAATTAGAGAATCTTGTAGAACGCATGATAGCCCTTTGTGATGGTCCTGTAGTGGAAGTAGCAGATCTACCTGACAAGATTCTTGCCGGCTCTTCTGAGGTATTGTGCGGTATCCCACAGGTAGAGCTGCCCGATGGAGGTATAGATTTATCCTCTACGGTAAATGAGTTTGAAAGGGCCATTATTATAAAGGCGCTAACCAAAAGCGGTTGGATAAAAAACAGGGCTGCCCGGCTTTTACATGTAAATCGCACCACGTTAGTTGAAAAGATAAAAAAACAAAAACTTACAAGGCCGGCTGAACCAGAGCAGTTGAATGGATAGATCTGATATTGCAGCTGTTATTACCAAAATAAGTACAAGATAGTGCCCACGCATCGATAATCTTTTGTCGATGTTAAATCCTTAAGTGCACACTTTTTGTTTAAGGCTCCAGTGCTATTGATCATTCCCTTTTTGGTCCTCTTCTTTTTGATCTTTATCAGAATCTTCTATCACGATCCTAACCCTACTTATGCGGTTGCCCCGCATGCGTTCTACTTTGAAATGCATGTCTTTCCAGATAACGGTGTCGTCTTCCTCTGGGATTCTGTCTAAAAGTCCGTAGATAAGCCCTCCCATCGTATCAAATTCCTCAGGAAATTCCTTATCAACGTATCGGCTCAGCTCTCTAAGCCCAATATTTCCTCTTACCAGAAACGTGGTTGGATTTACAGGTACAACAGGTGTAAAGGCGTTGTCATGCTCATCTATAATCTCGCCGACGATTTCCTCAAGGATATCTTCAAGGGTAATGGCTCCCTTTACTGTTCCATACTCGTCCACAACAAATGCCAGGAGAATATGCAGCCTCTGGAAATCCACAAGCTGGGTAAAGATGGACTTTGTCTCCGGAATGAAGTGTGCCTCCCTAAGGTGATTTTTAAGTTTAAAACCTGCCCTGTCATTTACAAAATCCCACATGTCCCGAATGTGGAGGTACCCGATGATATTATCCGGGCTATCTTCATATACAGGATACCTTGAGAATGTATGTGTAGCGATTGTATTAATAATGTCATCGAAGTTACTATCTGCTGGGATGCATACGAGATCGTTTAATGGGAGCATGACCTTTTTCACGGGGACAGTGTCCATATCCATAATTGCAATCAGCATATTCGCCTTTGGCTCTTGGATAAATCCTTCTTTACGCCCCATTATTATGACCGAACCAACATCCTCTTCCGTCAACAGGTCAGCCTTTCCCATGTCCACCCTGAACAGGGATAGAATGCCTCTTGATGCCAGGTTGAGGCCGTAAGCTATGGGGCTGAAAACCTTTATAATTCCTGTCAGGGGATAGGCCACCTTCATAGAGGTATTATCTGGCCTGTGTGCAGCCAGGGTCTTTGGCGTAATCTCTGCAAATATAAGGACGATTATAGTCATTGCTATTGTGGCATATACGATCCCCTTCTCTCCGAACATGAAGATAAAAAGAGCAGTAGCTATGGCTGAGGCCAGGATATTTACAAAGTTGTTTCCAAGCAGGATTGTGCTTATAAGCCGATCAGGTTTTTTTAATATATGCTCTACCCTGGATGCGTCACGATTGCCTTTGCCTGCAAGGTGTCTTATGCGAAACCTGTTTGATCGCATAAGGGCAGTCTCGCTCCCTGAGAAAAAGGCAGAGAAACCTATAAGTATTACCAGGAGAACCAAATATAACACCTCTTTTGTACCAAATGTTATTTCCATCGATTACCTCTTGCTATGAAGGGGGGCAAATAGATGCAATTGCATTGCCCTTGGCTGTGGTTTGTCTTCATACACAGATACATAATCTTTGGGGACCTTATCTACAAATTCTGATGGATTTGAAGGAGGGCACACAAGGTAGAGGTGATCTGATGCCCGGGTCATTGCCACGTAAAACAGATTCTTCTCTTCTGTAATATCTGCATTGGCCAGTGGGAAGGCCCCTTGGCTCAGGCCTGTAATAAAGACACAGGCAAATTCCAGGCCCTTTGCTGCATGCGCGGTGATGACCCTCACCTTTTCTCCTGTAAGCGCACTTTGATCATTGCTTAATCTACACCATTTTATAAACTCATCACCCTCATGCCCAAAGGTTTGGGCATATTTGTAAAACTCATGGGATATATCTATCTTAGGCAGCGTAAACAAATCGGATTTTTCTATCTCATCCAGCCGGTCTGGTATCTTACCTGAAAGGCCCTTTATAAGATTTCGGGCATCTTGTATTCTTTGTGCAACCAGGGGGTTGATTGTAAGGCCTGCATTTATACTCTCAAGTGTTTTTCCCCCAACGCCCTTTACGGCGGGTAACCATGTGCCGTTTTCAAGGATTGCAATCCTTTGCGCAACCCCGTCTACCTCGGAAAGGGGCTTGGCATAGGCGGATGCAAAGGGAATAGATGCCTTTTTAAGCGCATCTGTTATCTGGTTTGCCTGGGCGGAAGTGCGCACGATCACTGCAATATCCCTTAATGAATACTCACCCTTGGCCTTGTCCACGCTGGAATGGGAGAGCCCCCCGGCGAGCGCCTCTATCTCATTTGCGATAAAGAAGGCAGGAGAGGTTGACCTTACAACATTGATCGGCGGGCCTTTTTTTGAGCTTAAAACAATTTTTTTTCCTATAAATGCATTTGATGTCCCTGCGATAGCAGCATTTAGTCTATATGTATCTTTTAATTCTATGATGGATGCTCTGGTAAAGTCTTTTAAAAAATCATCAAATGCATCCGGACAAGATCCTCGGAAGCCATATATGGCCTGGTTTGGATCTCCTATGGCCATTATACTCTTGGTCTTTTTCCCGATGGCCTTTAAGAAACAATACTGAATTGGATTTATATCCTGGAATTCATCCACCATTATATAGTCCCATGGAGGTAAAAACATCGATGCATCCATAGTTCTTATTGCTTCCATTATGAGGCATTCAAATGGATAAAGGGCTTCTCGTCTGAGAGCGTCTAATTCTTTCTGCTCTTGTTCCTCGATCCCATGCTGCGTAGCCAGATGGAATATCATGTTTGAGACAAAACCCTTGGGATCGCCGATCCCTTTTTTTATAGCCCTCCTTACAAGGAGCGGTTCATCTGCAATTTCAAAGATGGTGCCTGCCTCATGAAGTATCTTTGCTGCAAGTGCATGGAAGGTGTATATATCGACATCAACCATATTCAGTCTGTCTTTGATCTCCTGGGCCGCCTTTGTGGTAAAGGTTATTGCAAGGATACATCCGGGGTCTACTCCTTGTTGCAACAGGTGTCTTATTCGCTCCACAAGCGCCCTGGTTTTTCCAGTGCCCGGCCCTGCGTTGACTATAAGGTGCCCTTTTGAAAAGCCTGCGGCATGTTTTTGGTTTTTATTAAGTTTAAGGCTACCCTTTTTATTTTTTTCCTGAACCACAGCCTTTGTGAGGAGGGTATACTTTTTGGGGATATTGGAAGGCAGGCCTATATCCTTAAACAGGCCTGTCATCTCCAAGTCATGAAAGACCTTTATCTTCCCGAATTTGCCATCAAACCCGGGTTCTTTTTTTACATCGCACTTACGCATTTTAGATATGGCAAGTGCTAATATATCGCCCGCTACTTCCTTTATCTCATCTAAATCAACATCTAGCAGCAGAGGAAGTTCCCCTCCAAGGGACAATATTAATCTATCGTAGGTGGCCATAACCTTTTTAGAGGCAGGGCCAACGCGCATAATCTCTCCTAAGATCTCTGCTAAAGGTATGAGGGAATAGAAAGGCCTTGCTCTGTCCGGCAGATTACCCTCTTCTCTGTCAGACAGAGCCTTTACGCGATTTAAAACCCCGACTGTTACCTTTTTCCCGCAGACAGGGCATATACCTCCCAACCTCTTTGTCTCCTCAGGGGTCAGTATCACCCCACACTCGCGATGTCCGTCCAGATGATATTTCCCCTCTTCAGGGAAAAATTCTATTGTACCTGAAAGTCCATGCCCTGTTTTTAAGGCATTAAGGATGGAAAAGTAATCAAGTGTTGTATCAAATATGGTAGCCTCTCTACCTATCTTGGCTGCAGAATGGGCGTCGGAGTTTGATATAAGGTGATATCTGTCAAGGGAGCGTACCTGCCAGTTCATAGGGGGATCAGAAGAAAGTCCTGTCTCCACAGCGAAGATATGTGGCTCCAAATCGCCATAACATTCTTTAATGGAATCAAAGCCGGATTTGGACCCGAGTGCGGAAAACCATGGAGTCCAGATATGTGCAGGGATAAGGAATGCATCGGCAGTTGCTTCTAATACAATCTCTAACAGGTCTCTTGATGTAATTCCCAAGATAGGTCTCCCATCAGAGATGATATTACCTCTTTGCGCCAGGGAGGCGCTTATCTTATGAACTGCATCCATAGTTGGGGCGCCTATGAGGTGATGTACCTTTCTTACCTTGTCCCCTTGTTTGTATATTGTGCTGATCTCGCTGGTTAATAGGAAGCGGACCCCTGTATCTTGATCTTTAAGGCGCATGAGTCCCGGTTCAGCAGGTGTAAGATTTTCCTCTAATTCTTTACTCCAGAGGGGGTGTGTAAAGTCTCCCGTTCCCAGGATTTTTATCCCTTTTTTTGCTGCTCCCTTGCCTAACTCAAATATGGTGAGAGCCTTGCTCGTTGCCCTGGAAAAGCGAGAATGCACATGCAAATCTGCCAGGAATTTCATTGTCTTTTCAATAGACCGCCATAACCAGGGTAGAAAAGACTAAGATATAGTTTTTCAATGTTTCCTCTGTTACTTTTGAATCCGATGACTTGTCCTTATCACATCATTGTAGTATCTTGTTGAAGAAATGTTATATAGAAGATCCTCAATCATATTGGTTCTTATCACCATTATTCTGTTATTATCATGTTCTAAAGACAATCACAAGGGTCGTATCATAGATGATGCAGATGATAATAGCCCGATATATGGAGATATCCTTATGATGTCATCTATTGGTGATGCCTCAAACCTTATACCAATGCTCGCATCCGACAGCGCATCGCATGAAGTGGCAAGCTTTGTCTATAACGGGCTGGTAAAATACGACAAAGATTATCATATAATAGGTGATCTCGCTCAGTCATGGGAGATAAAAGACGGAGGGAAAAGAATAAGATTCCATCTAAGAAGAGGAGTGATGTGGCAGGATGGGGAGCCTTTTAGCGCAAGAGATGTGATGTTTACATATAAGACCATTATAGATCCTAAAACGCCTACTGCATATTCAGGCAGGTACAGATTGATAAAGGAGGCAAAGGTTATAGATGATTACACCTTTGAGGTCTCCTATGAAAGGCCTTTTGCCCCTGCACTCATAAGCTGGGGGCTTGAGATTCTCCCGGAACATCTGTTAAAAGGCAAAAATATAGTTGCCTCTCCACTTACCAGGTCCCCTGTCGGCACAGGGCCATTCAAGTTTAAAAGATGGGACGTGGGTTCCAAGATTGTTTTGGAGGCAAACGAATCATATTTTGATTCACGCCCTTATCTTTCAGGTCTTGGCTACACCATCATCCCTGATCAGGCCACGCAGTTTATGGAACTTAAGGCCGGGGGTATCGACCTGATGGGGCTATCTCCTCTGCAATATCTTAGACAGACGGATTCTCCTAAATTGAGAAAGATGTATAATAAATATAAATACCTATCTGATGGATATACATACCTGGGGTTTAATCTAAAAAGATCCCCTTTTGATAACAAGAAGATAAGGCAGGCCATAGCCTATGCCATAGACAAGGAGGAGATCATTAAGGGGGTTCTGCTCGGTCTTGGCAAGGTGGCAACAGGGCCTTATAAACCGGGCACTATATGGTATAACCCAAATGTCAGGAGATATCCCTATGATAGAGATAAGGCAGCAATGCTTTTTAAGGAGATGGGGTTTGAGGATCATGATGGGGATGGCTTTATCGATAAAGACGGCAGGGCCTTTGAATTCACTATCATTACCAATCAGGGCAATTCCATGAGGAAAAAGGCCGCCCAGATCATTCAACACAGACTAAAGGAGGTGGGGATAAAGGTAAATGTGCGCATCATAGAATGGACTGTATTTTTAAAGGAGTTTGTGGACAAATCCAATTTCGATGCAGTTATCCTTGGATGGAACATCCTGCAGGATCCTGATCTCTATACTGTCTGGAACTCTGAGAGTGAACTCAATTTTGTAGGATATAAGAACCCGGAGGTAGACAGGCTCTTAGAAAAAGGCAGGCATACCTTTGATCAGGAAAAGAGGAAATATTGCTATTTCCGGATACAGGAGATCCTGGCAGAAGATCAGCCGTATGTATTTTTATATGTTCCGTACAGTCTTCCTATTGTGAGTGCGAGGTTTAAGGGTATAAACCCGGCGCCTGCCGGTATTATGTATAATATCAAAGATTGGTACGTGCCAAAGGCACAACAAAGATACAGTATCATCCCTTAAAAAATTATGCTTGGATACCTCTTAAGACGCGTTTCTCAATTGATTCCTACATTTATAGGGATTACTATTGTCTGTTTTTTGGTGGTACACCTTGCCCCGGGTGAGCCTACTGCCCTTCAGACCCAGCTGAATCCCAATATTACGCATGAAGCCATAGAACAAATGAGGCATCACTATGGCCTGGACAGGCCCCTTGCCGTACAATACTTCATATGGGTAAAAAACCTCTTAAAACTGGATTTTGGAAGGTCTATTTCATCGGATGAGAGGCCTGTGTGGGAAAAGATAAAGCAGAGGCTGCCCATCACACTCTATATTAACATCGCATCTTTGATTGTCATCTTTATTGTTGCTATCCCTTTGGGCATTATCTCCGCCGTAAGACGCGGCAGCACCCTTGACAGGACAATTACAGTAGGGGTGTTTATCGGTTTTTCTGTCCCGGGTTTTTGGCTTGCCCTCATATTGATGGATCTGCTCGGTGTAAGGCTTGGGTGGCTTCCCATATCCGGGATACATTCGCCCGGGTATCTATGCATGGGCATAACGGAGAGGATTTTAGACCTTGCAAGACACATGATACTGCCGGTATTGATATCTGCTGTGGGGTCGCTGGCAGGGCTGAGCAGATACATGAGATCCAGCATGTTGGAGATAATACGTCAGGATTACATCATCACTGCCAGGGCAAAGGGGCTGTCTGAAAAGGCGGTGATCTATAAGCACGCCATGAGGAATGCGCTGCTTCCGGTGATTACCATCCTTGGCCTGTCCATTCCAGGGCTTATAGGTGGCAGCGTTATATTTGAAAGTATTTTTTCCATACCAGGGCTCGGCCTGCTATTTTATCAGGCGATCATGATGCGGGATTATAATATGATTATGGGTAGTCTTACGATTGGGGCAATCTTGACCCTGGCAGGAAATTTGATAGCTGATATTGCCTATAGTATTGCGGATCCAAGGATAAGGGAGAGCTAAGATGGGGTTTTGGAAAAGGTTTTTAAGAGACCCTGTTGCAGTTACAGGCTTAGGGCTTGTACTCGTATTCTTTGTGATATCCATATTCTCATCCGTTATTGCCCCATACGACCCTAACGCGATAAATGTGGAGAGTATCCTTTTCTCTCCATCTAATGCCCATATATTCGGTACGGATGAATTAGGCAGGGATGTGTTTTCCAGGATGGTCTATGGAGCGGGGATATCCTTAAAGGTGGGGTTTGTTGCAGTGGGGATAGCTGTTGTCATAGGGATAGTATTGGGCTCTATTGCAGGTTATTATGGTGGGTGGATAGATGCTGCTATAATGAGGTTTGTAGACATTATGCTTTGCTTCCCATCATTTTTTTTGATCCTTACCGTGATCGCCTTTATGGAACCAAGCATATTTAATATCATGGCAGTGATCGGGCTTACATCATGGATGGGGATTACAAGGCTTGTGCGCGCGGAATTCTTGAGCTTGAAGGAGAGGGACTTTGTCCTGGCTGCACGTGCAATGGGTGCAAGCGACCTTAGGGTCATCTTTTATCATATTCTGCCAAATGCGATGGCGCCGGTGCTGGTCTTTGCCGCGCTAGGTATAGCAGCTGCAGTCCTTACAGAATCCGCCCTGTCTTTTTTAGGCATAGGGGTGCAGCCACCTACGCCGAGCTGGGGCAATATACTTGCCCAGGGAAAGAATGTTTTAGGGATCGCATGGTGGCTTTCTTTATTTCCCGGCATTGCTATTTTACTCACTGTACTTGGATACAATCTCCTTGGTGAGGGCATAAGAGATGCTATTGATCCAAGATTAAAGAAGTGACCTTGTAAACAGTAAACAGTGAATAGTAAAAAAGGTTTTAGGTGTTGGGTTTTGAGTGCTGGGTGATTAAGAATAGTCGAGAGTCGAAAAGATAAAATATAAAAGATAGTTTTATGTGAATTGTAGGGGCATCCCTCATCAGGCCGCCAAAGGGAAATATGCCCTACATTAACATCCCCCTAGCCCCCTTCAAAGGGGGAATCACGGGGAACAAAGGGGGGAGTCTGTCTGTGCCAGATTAAGGGATGGAGGGGTTCTTAAGCGGGCCTTCTATCGTGATTTGCTAATACATCCTTTGGCGGAGCTTAAAGGGGAATCGCTCCCTCTTGTTTGAGCCTGCCTTTAGGCAGCGAGTTAGGGAGCGCCCGTAAGCAAGCCAAAAGGATGTATCAAAGAGCGATAAAAAGCAAGCGAGAGAACCCTCATCCCGAAAGCATGTTCATCCTTCGTTGTGTGCGTGGATCGCTCATGCGGGTTTATATGAGAACAGGGGTCGGGGATTAGTTTTCAGGGATGGATGTTTTTATCAGCATTTCTGCCTTCTTCAGGGATCTTTTAATCCCAATTCCTTGAGTTTGCGTGAGGTGGGTATACCGGTCTTAACATCCCACCCCCTTTCGTCGTAATAATCCTCCAGCATCTGCTCAATTTCCTGGGGGATCACTTTATTTCCTGTCAGGTAATCCTTGAATGCAGGGTCTTCAAACCATTTTTCCGGGAGGGTATCGTCATCCCTGGTAAAACCTTCCCGGATATTGGCTATCCTCAGCAGGGTCCAGACCCTCTCGGAGCGCTTCATGAGGTCCTCGAGCGTGGTATCTATCCCTGTTACGGCCGAATAGAGTTTGGCGCACAAAGAAGCGCTGTAGAATCGGTTTATCTGGGCCCTTGCACATATCCCAAGGCAGGCTAAGGTGCAGAACCAGTTGTGGGAATAATTGAGGAGTCTTCCAACCTTGAGCCCTTGCTTTCCCTCTGGGGAATCTGAATGCGGCAGGATTCTTGATATGGCTTCTTTAGGGGCACCCATCCTAAGCAAATGGCGGGGGAACTGTTCCAGGGGTCTTCTTGCAAAATAGGTGGGAGATCCGCTTGCCCCCACATGTGGGCCTCTGGGATCGAGCGCTTGCCCAAGTTCCATGGTGCCAAATAGATCCCACACCAATGGGCCCCTTGGCCCCACATAGGGGAGCATCCCCTTGATGATGTAAGGGGCATACTTCTTTGCTTTCTCGCCGAAGTCCTTAAGGATTTTTTCGAACCCATCGGCCAGGGTATCACCAAGACCTTCTCTGAAGCATATCTTTCTTGCCCAGGTCTCCATGGAGTGAAGAGAGTCCAGTCTGATCTCTTCTTTGACCATATTTTTGGGGATGATCTTTTGGTCGGAAAGTTCTTTTGCGAATCCAAGCACGCCAAAGAATTCAAACATATCAATACCATACTCATCGAGGATCGAGATGCACTTGATTGCCTCTCGATAGTCTTTAAATCCATAAACAATGGGGGTAAGGAGATTCACCACAGAGGAGGAACATGCAGTAATACCTTTAAGGTCTCCATCCGGGATTTCTACTATGTCTTTGTCTCCAATAGGGCAGGATACACAGGCGAGGCGTCTCTTTTTGATCTTTGAGTAGAGATCTTTAGGGATGAAGGGGATCGATTTGACAAGCCCCAGTTCTTGCCATTCCTGCAGGTAGGGATATTTACGGATCTTGTTTAAAAGTTCGTTGCTCAATGCCTTGTAACCTTTGTGGTCGGCCACCTGAATCCCCTTGGTCCCTTTGACTATGACGGCCTTGAGGTTTTTCGATCCCATAACAGCGCCAAAACCGCCACGACCCAGTGTTGATGCCCTATCAATAAAGGCCATGGAAAATAAGACCATATTTTCTCCTGCCTGGCCTATGGAGATCACCCCTGTGGGCCTGCCAAATGTATCCCAGAGTGATGTACAGGTGTCTTCCACACCTTTACCCCACAGGGAATTTCCGTTTAAGATTTCCACATCGTCATCGAAGATTTTCAGAAAGACAGGTTTATCAGAACGCCCCTCGATCACCACGTGGTCGTAGCCCGCATTTTTGAGGAGGCAGCCAAAGCTCATGCCACCACCGCCACACCATCCGATAGCGCGGCTTTGGGGAAGTTTCGTAACCGCATACACCCTGGATGTGGCTGGGAGGCTAGTCCCTACAAGAGGACCGGTCCCCAGCACGATTGGATTATCAGGGGAAAGTGCATGCACCCCGGGCGTTATCATGTCAAACTTAAACTTGTTCATTATTTGAACCCCTCATTCGTATGTATGCTAGTATTAGAAAGACATAAAAATAGTTTTATATGAAAAAGTGAAAAGTAAATAGTGAACAGTGTTATGCATAAAAAAGAATCTTTTTCATCCTTAGTTGTGCCTGTTACGCGAACATGATGGTTTATATCAAGATCTTCAGGTCTTCAAGGGGATAGGCCATACATGCATGGATATAGCCAAATTGCCTGTCTGATTTTCTTAAAAGTACGCCCTTTGGTTGAAAGACCTTGCCACTTAAGAGCTTTACGCGGCACAGACTACATTGGCCGGATCTGCAGGAGGAGGGGATGATTATCCCATTTCGTTCAAGAGACGTAATAAGAGGCTCTGCTGCCTTGGCCGTGATCTTTTTCCTGCCTTTAATATCTACTGCAAATTTTGCATCAGGGCGTACATCTTCAGGCCAGCCCGGATCTATTGAGACATTTTTAGGGGGGCCGAACATCTCCTTTCTGATCTTCCTTTCCGGGAGCTTAAGTTTCTCAAGTTCAGGAAGGCAGAAAGCATACATGGCCTCAGGCCCGCATATATAAAATGTCTTTGAGCCTGTATCTGCTACTACATCTTTGATAAGCCTGGCTGTGATAAATCCGGTAAGACCGGAATAGCCCTCATCAGGGTTGGATATTACAAGGGAATATGTAAAATTGGCATGATTTTTTGCCCTGTTGGTAAGCTCCTCATGGAAGATTACATCATCTATGGATTCGCTTCCGTAAATAAGGTGTATCTTCCTGTCCAGACCACGATCCGTCACCTCCCTTATCATGCTCATAAATGGCGTAATCCCGCTTCCGCCAGCTAAAAAGACCAGATCTTTACCATGGAACAGTGGATTATAATAGAATTGTCCTGAAGGAGAGGTGGTTTCAAAGGTGTGGCCTGCCTTTACTTCATCGAGAAGGTAGGTTGATACAAAACCGTCTTCTACCCTTCGTACAGTTATGTCATAAAAACCAATCTGATTTGGTGGAGATGAGATGCTGTATGGTCTGCTGGTCCTTATACCCTCAATATCTACACAGACGCTGATATACTGGCCGGCCTGGAAGGGCGGCAAGTAATCATTTTCAGGGGTCAGCCTGAACGTGGTGGCAGATGCGGTTTCTTTTCTGATCTCAGACACCCTGAGGTTCAATTTTGGAGGGTGGAGCCTGTTTATAACCCGGGAGACCACCCCCTTTTCAATAGTATAATCAATTCCGTATTTTCTGCATACCGCTATCTCTTTTTGAATCTCTGCATAACCTTCGAATTCCTTTTTATAATCTGTCCTCATAGATACCCCCTTCATCTATTTCCAATCTCTTTTAAGACTGCTCGCGCGGCAGACCCCCCTGACATCAATGTGGGCTGGAATCCTCCACCAGCCACCCAGGCGCCTGCAAAGAAAAGGCCCTTTATAAGAGACTCAGAAGAGGTAAAGAGCCTGGAATCCTTGGCATATTGATCAAAGCCGTAGATAGCACCCCCTGGATGCCCTAAAAACCTGAGATGGGTAATAGGGGATGCCAGTTCGATCTCTTCGATATGTCCCCTGTATTCGGGGAATACCTTTTCAATAAGGTCAAGCATAGCTTGAGCATACTGGTATTTCGTATCGGCATATTGCGAAGGAGGGATATTAAGCCAGGGATCAGCATACCCCAGGGCGACAGTGGCTGTCTGGCATGTGCCGGGAGGTGAGAAATCAGGATCAGAGACATCATAACACGTAAGCAGCATCATCTGTGGTGCATCAAGTGTCTTTGTCAGTGAAAATGCCTTTTCTGCATCAATAGAAGAGCATATAAAATTGGTTGTCTCTTCTATCCCGACATCTGATGGCTCGCAATCAAGACCAGTGAAGATCGTAAAGGCAGATGTGCCGATTGTCCTTCCTCCTAAGGCCTTAAGTTGAGCTTCCGGCACATGTTTTCTATCGATAAGTTCAATATAAGTGGTAAGTAGCCCTGCATTGGAGACAACATAATTTGTACTTATCTCATCTCCCTCTTCGGTAATCACCCCTGTTACCTTTCCATCCTTTATTAGGATTTCTTTTACACCGCAATTAAATCTTACATCTCCGTTGTTTTCTAAAAACGAGTCAACAAGGGCGTTGGATAAGGCCTGAGATCCTCCCTTTATATGAAACGGTTTAAACTCAGAGTATGCAAATAATAATATAGCAAGGTTGTCAAAGGACAGCAAGCTGGGAGGCAGACCCATGTATCCCCAGTATGCACCGATTACAGCCTTAAGCAAAGGATCTTCGAAGAATTCATCCAATACCTCTTGAGAGCTCTTGAGTGCATATTTAAAATAGAGCGGATATTTTTCTTTGGATGCCGCAGGGTCCCTCATGTACACAATCCCTATCAACTGGTTGGCAAAGGCGTAAACAAGGTCAAAGAATTTAGCTATGGAATCCTTTTCTGAAGGAAATCTGTCTTGGAGCTCTTTTACTATCTCGGCACGTTTTGTAGTAAGGGTTATATCAAGGTGGTCAAGAAATACTATCCTGTAAAGATGTTCCATTTCCACAAATGTGATCTTTTTTAAGACATCCAGGTCATTAAGGCAAAGACGCAACGGTCCGGGCATTTCTTCTGTGCCCATCCCGCTTAGCTGATGAAGCGCCACCTCGAATTCAAATCTGCCTCTTAAAAAACTCGTTGCACACCCGCCCGGGATATTGTGTCTTTCTAAAAGTAAGACGTTGAGCCCAGCCTTCGCAAGTGTGGCTGCAGCAGTTAAGCCTCCATTTCCTGCCCCGATAACGATGGTATCATAGTCGGCCACGGCACACCTCCTTTCTGTCAATATGCCATACGTGATAAACGCTTTAAGATGCGTTTAAATCTATCATGAATTACACATCAAATCAAACAAACAAATTCTACCTTCTCATGGAACAATGGAACGTTGGGCTCTAGTTTTGCTTCACGATTACTTCAAGATTTCTTAAATCAGTTAAATCTAAAGTTGATCATGAATCTAATTTTCTTTGCCTCTCGACTATTTTTTTCCGACTATCAGCTGCTTTGTCTACCCCCTACCCCTTACCACCTGCTATCAGCCTTTCGACTCACGACTATTGACTGTCTTTTATAACTCTCGACTTCACGATTTAAGTTTGGCAGCCTTGCAAATGCGAGCTAAATAAGCTATGTCCTGGCTTATGGTTGATATAGCTCATGGGAAGATAGGTCTTATTGCAGACAGCCACAGCAAAAATTCATTAATGCTAACCGCCATTCATACCTTAAGGGCAATGGGGGCATCTACCTTCATACATTTGGGCGATATCTGTGATTCACTTATGCCGGAGAACCTGGATGAAGCAGTGGAAATCCTTAACAGGTATAAGGTAAAGGCCATACTTGGAAACAACGAGTACATGCTTATCTCTGAGTATCTGTTAAACCATGCAGATGGCCTGAAAGAGGCTACCATCTCTTTCCTTAAGGAATTGCCATACACCATAGTTGCAGGGGAGATCTGCTTCACCCATTCTTTACCTTTTGATTGGCCTGCTGCCACACGCAGACCAATCAAAGAATACCTGCCCGTTTTGATGGAAAGCAATAGACCCCATCCACACAGAATTATATTCAGGGGTCATTCCCACAGCCCATCCGTGATAGAGATCGAAGATGGTTGTATGGAAGAGCTTACATTGGATCCAGGGGAGAAAATAACCCTCTATAAAGAAAGAATATATGTAATTACTGTAGGGGCCGTAGAAAATGGGGCATGTGCCTTATTCGATCCGGCAAGTTATGAATTTTGCCCTGTATCCCTTACGAGCAAGTGATCCGGCCGGGCAATTCACCCGGTCAGATCATTTTAGAACTATTATATAAGAGAGCCCAGCTCTCCAAACATTGCAGTTAACTGATCGAAGTATTTAGGACTTTCCAGACTCGTGATTTTGCCCCAATTCTCCATGACCTCTTCTGGCGTTGGAATCTTTTTCCCGTCTGACAGGATTGCGCCAGGGCCTGTCATGATTGCTGTACGGCTGAAGTATCCAAGCGCTGCATTGACGAACATCCCGGTATCCTCGCACTGTTCGGAGCACATATAGATCACTGCAGGGGTAACAAATTCCGGCTTCAATTTTTCAAAGAACTCCGGCGGCAATACATCCTCGGTAAGTCTGGATGCTGCAACAGGCACTAAGACATTGACCTTTATATTGTACTTGGCACTTTCAAGCTTAAGCACATTGGTAAGCCCAATGAGCCCCATCTTTGCAGCAGCATAATTGCTCTGGCCAAAATTACCAAACAGCCCGGCGCCTGAGGTGGTCATTACTATCCTGCCATATCCGTTCTCCCTCATGTTTAGATAGGCTGGTCGTGTCACACAATAGGCACCTTTTAAGTGCACCGCATTCACTGCCTCCCAGTTTTCCTCCTCCATCTTGGCAAAGGATTTGTCTCTTAAGATGCCAGCGTTGTTTATCAGTATATCCACCTTGCCGAAGGCGTCTATTGCGGTTTTTACGATATTTTCTCCGCCTTCTACAGTTGCAACGCTATCATAATTCGGCACAGCCTCACCGCCTAAGGCTTTTATCTCCTCGACAACCTTGTTAGCTGCTGAGTCGCTGGATCCTGAACCATCCCTGGTGCCTCCCAGGTCATTGATCACAACCTTGGCCCCTCGTTTGGCCAGCTCAAGGGCATGGCATCTTCCCAGACCAGCGCCAGACCCTGTGACTATGGCCACCCTTCCTGTAAAATCAATCTTTGACATAAAACCAACCTCCCTCTTTAGTGGGGTCAGGTCTTGACATTTGACATCCCCCCCCAATTGTCTAATTTAATTGCGAGTCATGTCTTAAAATGTCAAATGTCAAGACCTGACCCCTGTAAACTGTAATTGCGAGTCATGTCTTAAAATGTCAAATGTCAAGACCTGACCCCTGTAAACTGCTCTACCCTTTGCTTGGCAGCGCTGCCTCAAAATTCCCTGTTATCTTGACATCTCGGTTTTCGTCCTGGGCAACCACCTCGCAAGAGATGATATTTTCTCCGGCATCTACTCTTTTATCCGTGACCTTGCCTGTGACCGTAACTGTATTGCCTGGTTTTGTCATACCGGCAAACCGCACCCCGAACTTCTTCAGACACTTCTTGGGGATCCATGCAGTAATGGCCTGCCCCACAAAACCCATGATCAGCATGCCATGGCAAATGACCCCATCAAGACCAACGGCCTTTGCAAAGTCATCGTCTGTGTGAAGGGGGTTGAAATCTCCTGATGCCCCTGCATACATCACATGCTGAAGCTTTAGGATCGGCCCTTTTACCATCTCGGGCATTGCATCGCCCACATTGATATCCTCATAATATATATCCTGTGCCATAATAGCCCCCTATTTCCTCTCAACGAGCAGCGATCTGGCCTTGCTCACCTTCTCGCCCTTCTGGTTGGTGTAGATGATCTCGACAGTCACCATATCCATCTTCTTTCCGGACTTGCTTGTCTTCTCTTCTATATGGGCGATCTTTGGCTTACCGGTAATCACATCGCCTGGATAGACCTGCTGGTAATACTCGTACTCTTCCTCACCGTGCAGCACCATAGCGAAATTTATCTTGAGGTCATTGATTACACCCGGCATAGAGCTACACCACATCATGGGCACGGTAAAGAACGTAGAAGAAGCAGGGCAGTCTTTGTACCCTTCTTTTACTGCAGCTTCCCTGTCCAGGTAAATGGGATTGGGATCTCCAATAGCCTTGGCAAGCTCTCTGATCTTGCCTCGTTCCACCTCCCATACTATGGGAGGATATTCTTTGCCTTCCTTTGACTTGTCAGCCATATGCTACCTCCTCTTTGAGTGGCTAAACATCATGTTTGCCGATAATAGCCACACTACAGACATTCATCATGGGGAACCCGCCCAGGTTGTGTGTCAGACCATATTTAGGGTCTTTAATCTGCCTCTGATCACCCCTGCCGTGGAGCTGCAGATACATCTCATAGAGCATACGCAGTCCGGATGCCCCAATGGGATGGCCAAAGCATTTCAGACCACCATCTACCTGGCACGGGACCTTTCCATCTAAGTCAAAGAACCCATCCATTATATCCTTAGGGGCCTTACCCCTTTCAGATATGTGCAGGTCCTCCATGGTTACCAGCTCTGTAATGGAGAAACAGTCATGGACCTCCATCATGGAAAGCTCTTCTCTTGGGTTCTTGATACCTGCCTCTTTGTAGGCTTCACTGCTTGCCTTTGATGTAGTAACAAAATGATCTCCTTCCCAAGCGCTGTACTGCATCTCCTCGCCGTTACTCAGAGACAACTGCAGGGCCTTTACTGTGAGAAAGTCTTTCTTGCCCATACTCTTGGCTATCTCAGGTGTTGTCACAATAGCGCAGGCAGCGCCATCACTTACACCACAACAATCAAACAACCCTAGAGGATATGCGACCATGGGTGCATTTAATATTCTATCTTCGGTTACAGCTTTGCGAAGGTGTGCCTTTGGATTTAGGACTCCGTTTGCATGACTCTTGGCGGATACATGTGCCATGGCATTCTTGAGGTCTTTCATGTCGATCCCGTATTTTGCCGCATAACCACTTGCCAGCATTGCAAAACAGCCAGGCGCAGTAGCATTAGGGAACCAGAGTGCATTTAGTGTCCCCATTGCAGCACTAAACTCAGGCAGCCCTCCATAACCTATGTCCTTTAATTTTTCAGCCCCAATAGCCAAGGCTATATCATATGCACCGGATGCAACCGCATACACTGCACCTCTAAATGCCTCTGTACCGCTCGCACAGAAGTTTTCTACCCTTGTTACTGATATGTTAGGCAGCCGTAAAGCCGTGGACGCAGGCACAGCACTTTTGCCTACATTTACCTCATCAAAACATGAACCAAACCAGGCTGCCTGGATTTCATTCTTCTCAATGCCAGCATCTGCCAGACACTCCTGGAATGCCTCGACCATCAGCTCTTCAGGCCCTACATCCCATCTCTCACCAAACTTGGTGCAACCCATACCTATTATAGCGACCTTATCTTTTATTCCCGTTGCCATAGTTCATACCTCCTTATTCTTTTACCTGTGGAATGGCCTTCCAGAAATACCCGCTGATGCCGCGTGTGTCATCTTTATATTTCCTTCTAAACGACATCTTTATTGGAAGCCCCACCTTTGTTTGTTCTAAGTTGCAGTCTGTAAAGTCAACAAACATCCTGCCCCCGTCATCGAAACTGACGAGCCCATATACGGCCGGCGGATCAACAGATGCGGAAAGCATATCCCCCGTGTACATCATCACCTTACCAGGTTTATTTGCAAACTCATAATCTTCCATTTCTCCTACCGCATTACAATCCGGATTCACACATACCGGTGCAGCAGGAAACTGAGATGTCCCGCATTTCTTGCACTTACCCCCTACCAGGCCCAGGATCATCTTGCGATTTCTCCACAGGGTGGTCAGAGATGTATTGGGGTTTGCCTCTCCTCGAATCCCTAAATCTGCCACAATCAGGTCCCTGAACTTGGCATACTTTTGATAGCTGGCGAGCTCTACCCTGTTTGCAAGTGAGCCTTTGGTACCAAGCGGCCCTTTGAAATCCTTAATCTTGTCTGTCACCTCAAATGCCAGCACGTCACAACCCTGGCCAAAACCGGCAACGAGTATCTTATCACCTGGCTTTGCCTCCTCAAGCGCAGAGATAAACATCACGAATGGGTGAGCCGAGCCCGTATCACCGCAGACTTCATGCATATTGTCTTGCACCTTGGATGGATCAACCCCGATCTTTTTGGCAATGTTTGTATGCTCTCTCTTGAAATAGCAGGGGAAGACCACCTTATCAAAGTCACCTATGGCCATGTTATACTTCTTCAAAAAGCCGGCTACGGTCTCCGGGATGATCTTTGCATATCCTTCATCCCTAACCCACCTCTCTTCCCATGTATAGTCGGTCTCCTTACCGCATGCCTTATAGTGATCTACAAAGTCATAGCTCGAAGAAAATTGCCCCTTGAACTCAGCAATAACATCATCCTTGCCAAATAAAAGGGCAGCAGCACCATCTCCTAAAAACATCTCATACATGGTAGCCATCTTTGTCTTGCGTTGGTCAGCGGCGGCGACTAAGACAGTATTCTTTGATCCTGCCTGAATCGCTTCAATAGCCGAGATCGCGGCGGTAGTGGCAGACCTTAAAGACCCGGTGAAATCTGAACATGTGACCCCTTCTTCGTCCGTATTAAGTGCTGTAGCAACTATGCCTGCATTGAGTCTGTCGGCAAAAGGCAGTGTGGTCGATGCCAGATATACGCCGTCGATTTGCTTTCTGTCTTTGCCAATAGCGCAATCATAAGCAGCGGCAACTGCCATAGACAGGGCGTCCTCGTCCCAGTTGGCGACTGACTTCTCCCCCTGGGCTACTGCCATTATCACGGGAAAATACCAGGCCATGTTCTGAACTATAACCATCCGATTTAATCGGTACCGGGGGATGTATCCCCCATAGGATGTAATACCAACCATAATAAAAACCTCCTTTCGTATTATGTTGTTATTTCTCCAAATACACCCTTTGATTCCATTGTTCCAATCTCATGGGTACTATAACCAAGAGATTGTAACACATCCAGGGTATCTTTGCCTAGTTCACACCCGGCTCTTTTATACTCCGGGCTGGTTTCAGAAAATTTGATGGGATGAGCAATCTGAGTGATAGGCTTACCGCCTGGGCCTGGCACATCTACAAGTAGAGATCTCTCCTTTACAAGATCGCTATCCAGTGCCTCTGATAACGACAGCACCGGCTCAACACATGCATCTGTCCCCTTAAACCTTTCGGTCCAGTAATTTAGTGGTTTGGCCTTTATTATATCTTTCACCCTTTTTCTTGCTTCATCTAACCTTCCAGGTTGCAATACGGTTGCCTCGATAAGATCTTCAACCCCTAAGGCCTTACAAAAGGCAGAGAAAAATTGTGGCTCAAGACCTCCAAAAGAGAGATATCTTTCATCTGCAGTCTTATAGAAACCATATAAAGAGCCACCATTTAACGGCTCTGTTTCATAACCCATATCTTCTCCAGAGCATAATTTTTTACTAGCACATGTAGCATGATATGGAAACAGACCATCTGTCATGGCCACATCAATATGCTGACCTTTGCCTGTGGTCATTCTGTATATGTAAGCAGCGAGTATGCCGATAATCGCATTATTTGAGCCGGAACCTACATCTGCCACCTGTATCCCCATTAGCGTGGGGCCACTCTCCTTTCTTCCGGAATAGCCCATAATACCTGAAAGGGACAGATAATTGATATCATGGCCAGCTCTGTCCTTCAGGTGTCCGGTCTGCCCATATCCTGTAAGCGAGCAATATATTAAACCAGGATTTATACTGGAAAGCCTCTTGTAAGATAGTCCCAGCCGATCCATAACCCCGGGACGGAATTGCTCTATTATAATGTCATAGTGGGTGAGCATACGCTCTATGACAGAAAAGGCGTCTTTATTCTTTAGATCTAGGGCAACAGACTTTTTATTACGGTTCACATACGCATGAAAATATGAGATCTCACTTTTATCGTCAACAAAAGGTGGCATGATTCGGGCCAGGTCCATACGTGTTGGAGATTCAATACGCACCACATCCGCCCCAAGGTCTGCAAGCGCCATGGTGGCAAATGGACCAGGCAAAAGCGTGGTAAAATCAAGAATCTTTAAGCCGGTCAGTAATGAGCTCATTCAACTATAGTCCCATCATCCTGCTGATAATAAGCAGCATTATCTCCGAGGTGCCCGCATATATGGTCTGAACCCTTGCATCTCTGAATATACGGGCAATGGGATACTCCTCCATATACCCATATCCCCCGTGGAACTGCAGGCACTCTCCCGCAACTCGATTAAACATCTCACAAATCCAGTACTTGGCCATGGATGCCTTTTTTACTATCTCTTTGCCCTCCATGTGATCGATGATAAGGCTATCTACAAATGTCCTGCCAAGTTCAACTTCTGTTGCCATCTTGGCAAGTTCAAACGAGATATACTGAAATCTGCTGATAGGCCTGCCGAATGCCTCTCTACTCTTTGTATAATCAATAGTTAAATTTAGGGCTGCTTCTGCCCCAATTTGAGAACCAATAGCACATACGATCCTTTCCTGCTGCAACTCCTTCATAAGGTAGTAAAAACCCTGGCCTTCTTCACCAAGCAGATTCTCTGCAGGGACCTTGCAGTCCACAAATGCCATCTCTGCGGTGTCCTGGGAGTGTAGGCCTATCTTATCCAGGTTTCTGCCCTTCTCAAACCCAGGCGTGCCATCCTCAACCACTATTAATGATACTCCGGCATATGGAGAATCCGTCTTGGGATCGGTCTTTGCGGCCACTATTACAAGATCACAAAGTATACCATTCGATATAAATGTCTTCTGACCATTTATTATATAATGATCACCATCCTTTATTGCGGTAGTGCGGATGGCACCTAAATCAGAGCCAGTACCCGGCTCGGTCATGGCAACCGCCGTAATGATATCTCCGGTTATACAACCGGGCAACCACCTCTTCTTTTGCTCTTCATTACCAAAATTGTAAATGTAGGGTACAACAACATCTGAATGGAGTGGAAAGAAAAAGCCTGTACAATTCCCGTGGACACTTTCTTCTGCCAAGATTACAGAATAAAGAAAATCAGCACCAACACCGCCATATTCTTCAGGGACCCACGGGCATAAAAACCCCTGCTCACCAAACTTTTTCCATATCTCCCTGGATACAATCCCATCATTCTCCCACTCATCTGCATGAGGGGCCACTTCCTTCTCAAAAAACTTTCTAGCAGATTCTCTGAATATCTTGTGCTCCTGGGTGTAATACTTATCTAATAAAGACATAATATGCCTCCATGGGGGTTTTGAATCTTAGCCCCAAAAATATTATAAGCCATAAGGGCATATTTTTATATTTGATGTTGATTGATATGTCAACACATTTTAACATTGAAGTCTCAATCAGTTTTTTGGTTATCAGCAGATTGTTATCCAGGCGAGAAGAGATACGGGCGACAGCCTGTTGACTATACCCTCAACCTGCAGTAAAAGGGAGATACCAGCTTTTTTGATTATTTACACATATTTTTAATAGATTGAAGAGGGATGGGAGAGGTAAGATGGCGTTTGAAAATATCTTATATGGGAAGAATAAAGATGTAGCAATTATAAAGCTTAATCGTCCCAAGAAAAAGAATGCGATATCACTTGAACTTTCCGAGGAGATAGGAAAGGCGATTGATGCAATAGAGGCAGATAAAGATATCCGGTTTGTAGTGCTCACAGGCAGTGGCGATATATTCTCGTCAGGCGCTGATTTCAGCGATCCTCAAAAGGCCGTTACCATGATTCGTCAGGAGTTTGATGCCACATCAGGGAAATCTCCGATTATCAAGTTAATAAATTGTTCAAAGCCTACTATTGCAGTAGTAAATGGCTATGCACTCGGCCATGGTGCGGAATATGCGTTGATGTGTGATATTATTATTGCATCAGATAATGCCAAAATTGGCTTTATCGGGCCTTTGCGAGGCGTTACCTGCCCTTATGCAATGATCAGGCTTGCTGATGAGGTAGGCAGGGCAAAGGCCAAAGAATTGATCATGACATGTGAGCGTATATCTGCTGAGGAGGCCCTGAAAATAGGCCTTATCAATCAGGTAGTCCCCAAAGATGCACTAATGGAGGCGGTCTTTACCATGATCGACAAGATGCACAAGGCCTCTCCTTTGGCCATTCGATACACAAAGGAGGTCATAAACCAGGGCTTGGGCGGGTATGAATTAAGCGCTAAGATATTTGAGGAGATTATTACCAGTAAAGATGCCTTTGAGGGCGCTATGGCGTTTCTTGAAAAGAGAGAGCCAAAATGGGAGCTTGATTGAAGGCCGCAAAAGTAAGGAGTAAGATACTTTAATCCGCCAGA
>JAYEFR010000212.1:0-1850 GCA_034716155.1 Thermodesulfobacteriota bacterium | reverse complement strand
CTGTTCTTTAAGGTCTCCGTTCTCATAAGCTTGTCGCATTACCACAGAGGCTATTTCAGGTGTAAAAGGTTGCTGCCCCTTGCGTGTCTTAATCTCGCCTGTGGTCATGCCTTCGTTTATTGTCTTGAGGATGGTTTTGTCTTCAACGCTTCCTGTCTTGGCTTTTGGTTTTGTTGCAAGTTTTGCAGCCATTATGGGTAATCCAGTGGCTCCAATTGTTGCAGACATAGCAAAACCACCATAAGTTGCTTCAACTGCATCTTTAAAGTTTATAGTAGCGTTAGGATCGTAATGAAGCTTTTTAGACATCTGCCCGCCAAGATAGGCTTCTAATTCCTGCCCTGATTCTAAAGCTAAGCCTTTTCCATAGAGTCCTAATCCAGCAAGCAGTTTTTTGGTGAAACCAGCGGCAGCTTTCTGGGGAACACCAGACTTCTTTAGATGTTTCCATATTCGCCCTACAGATTCAAAGACTGGTAATTCTGTTAAGACTTCTATTTCTGCTGCTGTAATACCGTGTAGAACTTGCTGAATTTCATTTGCGCCCTCAGCTTTCGCTTCTTCGGCAGACGGGCCATAAGCAATAGCGCCTAACATAGTGGCTGCTGATGTTTCGCCGCCTATGAACGGAGCTCCCAATAAAGCTCCACCTGCAACCGCTCCTACTTGGGGAATTGCTTGCAAGCCTGTACCTGCTATTCGTTTTGGATGCCAATGCGGTAATTTACTAAGTTTGTTCGATATATCGAGGACTTCTGCCCTTTTCTGTTCGCTTTGCATGTAATCTTCAAGAAATTCAACATCAGGTCGTTCTCCTTTTATACCAAATGCCTTACGGACTATATCTGTAGGTAAATCAGCTAATTTAATAGTATCTCTTGCCAGACGGGCAAGACCGACATTTACTTGAGCTAATCCAGAAGCAGGTGCTTTTTTTAGTGTTTCGCCCCATGTTGGTATTTCTGATTTGTCAAAAGCAAATTTATCTTGTTTGCCAAAATCTGTTTCTAAAGGTTTCCCCGTAATAGTAGATATAGGTTCACCCGCGCCTTCAGGTATTCCATAACGGCGAGGGTTTTCCTCCGACTTTTGTGTATCCCGTATATACTCATCTACTTGAACGCCAAAATGAGTATTTATCTCATTGTCAGTAAAACCAGCTTCTTGCAAGACTGGACGTTCGTGAGATATATAGTTATTTATCTCATTATCTTCAAATCCTGCTGATTTTAATTCTTCTATTAAAGCCACTATTTCCTCGTTCTCTTAAGATAATCTGCTATTGTTTCGCCCTTTTCTCTTTTCTGGACAGAAGCTCCTGTTATTTCCTCAACTGCTGCAGGTCGAGTTCCTATCCCGAGTGGCTTTGTTTGGCTCTGTCTATTTGATGGAAAAACAAGCTTTTCTTCGGTTCTCGCAGGTATGTTCGGTTTTCCAATGTCGAAATTCCCACTTCTTTTAGCAGGTATGTCCACACTTTCAATCATTACGGAACCATTGGTTTTTGATGCCATCTGCCTAATAAGCTGTTTTTGGGGATCCGACAACTCCTCAAAACGCCTAGCACCAAAATCTGTCATTTGCTTTAAAACATCTGTTGCTGTATATCTTTCTTCTTTTTTGCCAAGAAGTTCTTTTTGCGCTGGCGATAGAGTCTCACCTTTATCAAGTGCATTCAATGCGTCAAGCCTTCTCTGGGTTATTTGTGCTGATGGCGTAAGGGATCTTGCTCTGGCCTCCCTTTGTCTATACACAGATTTATTTATAAGCTGATTTTCCTGAAACTCTCTCTTTTCTTCTAGAAGCATATTTTCACGCTTGTGCTGTGCCTGCAAAAGGTCGTTTTGTCT
>JAYEFR010000211.1:0-9567 GCA_034716155.1 Thermodesulfobacteriota bacterium | reverse complement strand
TCATCTACCTCACATAGGTATGCGCCTATGCTACAGGCATACCCTTTTATGACATGAAGGGCCTTATTTTCCGCACTGATAACCAGGGGTATCTCTGATCTGGCTATAGCTGCCTTTTCTCTTGCTATAGCATCTATGGTATTTCCGAGATAATCTGTATGATCTATCGAGACATCCGTTATGATAGAAACCTGAGTCTCTATTGCATTTGCGGCATCAAGCCTTCCACCCAGACCTATCTCAAATATGCCTACATCAACCTTGTGTCGTGCAAAGAGTACGCAAGCAATGGCCACACACCACTCAAAATATGTAAGGTGAACATCTTTGAGAAGGGACTCCATTTCATGCTCAAGATCAACGATCTCCTGATCTTGTACACATCTGCTATTTAATCTGAACCTCTCTATATACTTGCTTACATGCGGAGATAAATTTGTGCCTACAGATAACCCGGATGTCACCAGCATCCGCTCTAAAAATATACATGTAGAGCCCTTACCATTTGTACCTGCAACAAGGACAGTCTTATACAACCTTTCAGGATGGCCCAGGCGCTCAAGCGCACATCTTATCCGATCAAGACCTAAGGCCCACTCCTCCTGATCAGTGCCTTTTAAAACCATCTCAGAAGGTATGCCAGTGTGTCCCGTAATTGGTGACGATCTACTATATTATCCAAGAACCCCTGTGATAAGAGCATTTCCGCACTCTGGAAACCAGAGGGCAGCTTATGATTAATAGTGTTCTCTACAACCCTGGGCCCGGCAAAGCCAATATTTGAACCTGGTTCTGCCAGCATAATGTCTGCTAAAGCCGCAAAACTCGCAGTCACACCCCCCAACGTGGGATCTGTAAACACCGTGATCATGGGGACATCCGCGGTAAGGTTTCTCGCCTGTGCTGTTCGTAACATCTGCATCAGACCCCATATACCCTCCTGGATCCTCACGCCCCCGGACGCGCAAAACATAATAAGCGGGTGGTTTACTCTCTTTGCATGTTTCATTAGATTGATTACAGCTTGAGCAACACTCACCCCCATAGATCCGCCTTTGAAGGCAAAGTCCATAATCCCTGCCACACAAGATAACCCTTCTATACAGGCCATACCTCCCTTGATAGCATCATCTGTCCTGTATGAACCGCCCCTGATGTCTTTATCCAAATCAGCCACGAATATGGGTAGCTCCGTAAAGCTATCTTTATCACATGTGATTGCTATCCGCCTGGTAGCATTCAGTCTGAAATGATAATTACAATGTGGACACACCCATAAATTTTCTTCCAATTTTTTAGTAATAATTATCTCTTTACAGGAAGGACACTCTGTCCATCTTCCATTCTTCTTTGCTATATCTAATACATCCGTCAAATGTCAAAGGCCTCCCCACCTTTAATATACTCCATCTTTTTGGGCAGATTTGCTACAATCTCTTCGAGAAACCTTGGCTTTATATGGTATAAAATAACCCGTGTATCTTTAGGTATATTCTCGCCTAAACTCTTCCATATAATACTCGGGGTGAGGTGTTTCGATATGACCGCAGTATCAAGCATCCTATCAGGAAAGGATGCCTCAACAAAAAAGACCTTAAGTTTTGCTCCCAGGGATTTTACTACATCAAACAATCTTTTTGTATATCCGGTATCACCACTAAACAATACGTATTTATCATCTTCATTCAATAAGAAACCCAGGGAGCCCATCATATGATCTACCGGAATAGGTGTTATGGATATATTACCAATATAGAAATCCTTTAGGGGAAGTTCCTTAAATCTGATTAGGGACTCGTCCTTTAGTTCCAGTTGTCTTATCTCAGGCCATATCAAGCCATTAAATACATTCACTTCCAAGGCATCAATAGTGGTAGAACTTGCCCATATATTTATGCCCTTATTCTTATTAGTAAATACACTATCCGCAATAAAAGGCAGTTCTTTTATATGGTCTATATGTGAATGGGTTATTAAGATATCATCTATCTTCGAAAGCCGTTCATCAGGCAGCACTGATGCGGCAGAACCAGCATCAATAAGAAGTGTATCATTCACCAGGATACTGGTGGTATTAAAACCCCTGGCCACAGATCCGCTACATCCCAGTATCTCTATCTTCATACAAACCCCCTGCCTATGGAGTATTCACTTTATTCAACCAATCAAACTAATAAAACTATATACATATCTTTTTCATATAAGTCATGCAGATGGTTTCATATATTGCATGGTACCGTCCTGAATGACGGCAACCTTTGCATAGCCAGGATAATCATCCTCAAGGATAGCCAGAACCTCAGGCCAGGTCTTGACGATGGTTGCATCATCTATATGGCAGACCAAGTCAAGGCCTGTCCTGTCCGGGTAAGGGGCCATAACAATCAACCTTTTCATCATTAAAGAAATGAAGCCCGGGCTCTTAGGACTATAGTGTCGCCCACCATAATCACTCCCCCAGGCGCGCATGACATAATGAGGGACCTGCCCCTCTGGTGCATCGCAAATCAAGACAGCCGTGCCTACACCCCCTGGCTTCAAAGTCATCAGAGATAGAAGGAGGGCGATGGCCGACTCGCTTGCCTTGCCATAGGCATTGCATACCGCGATATCATACCCGGTTGCATAGGAAATCCCATAGTGCTCTTTACCTTCCTCGCCTCCGGCGTCATGAGTCGCCTTGAAGTCTCCGGCATAAAGATTGGTGATCTCTCCTCTGCGGTTTATCAGACAATCCACCTTAAAGTTCAGCCCTACCGCGTCCCCGGCAGCGTCACATTCGGCCCGCATGATATTATTATCGAAATTACCTAATCCTGTACGGCTTGGATCCCTGTATAATTGATTATGAAACTGATTGACTGACTCTATGCCGGCAACACCAGGAAGAATGATCTTGGCGCCCCCCCCAAACCCTACGTGTACATGGGCAGTAATGCACCCGATGCCGATCTTCAGATCACAGTTCATAACCTCTCGATTTATCCAGAGCTCAACACCTGTAGGAGTCCTTCCTGCCCATACAGTGTTCTGGAAGGCATCATGGTTAAAAACAGCATAATTTTCCACGATTTCATCTCCCAATTTTTTACGGGCATTAATCATATCATAAGTCCCGTGAGATCCTATAGCCCAGATAAACCGAATCTGATCTCTTTCCATGCCTGATCTATGAAGGGCCTCAAGGACATAGAGGGCAACATCTTTCACCGGTGTCGGCCGCGTCATATCATCAAAGATGATAACAGCCTGTTTCTTTCCTCTTACCAATTCTTCAAGGCCAGGGCCTTTGATAGGATGTTCTATCTTTTCTCTGATCTGCTCAGGAGTCAAACCGGGTTTATCAAACCCGGGAGAGGTCAGATTATCTACCTCCCACCTATCAGGAAAGATCACATCCCTTTCTTCATTCTCAAACCAGAGTCTTGATGGAATAGACACCCTTTTCATAAAATACCTCCTATGGCCTAAGGAACTGTTCTCTTATACCTTTACCATCTGTTCACCCATGACATAGGCCTTAAGATTTATGTCAATTTTATCCTCGGGTATGCTTCTTGAGATCACTCCTTTAAAACCTTCCCTGTCCATAGGAAGTACACCAACACCAGAAAGCGCCCCCAGCATAATAATATTTCCTAAAATGGGGTTGCCCAACCTTAGGCCTTCATCTGTTGCATCGATAAACCATGCACTTGATGACAGATCCTTTGCTGATTTTCTGATCTCCTCCATTGAGGGGTAATCCTGTTCTCCGGCAATAACACCTACTGGAGAAATCGCACGCGTATTGCTTAATATCTTAACTTCAGGATTACCATAGTCCTTCAAGACCCTGATTGCCTCTACAGGCTCTAGGGCTATTACTACATCAGCTCCGCCCTTGGGTATTTGAGGGCTCCAGCTAGAGATCCGAGAGACCCTTAAGTGGCTCATAACAGATCCACCCCTCTGAGATGCTCCGAAGCTCTCACCTATGGTCACACAATATCCTTTTTTCACTAGCATATTGGCCAGTATCCTGGATGCCATGACATTTCCCTGGCCACCTACCCCAGTAATGATTATATTATATGGATCCTTTGACAATTGTATATTACCCATAGTCTACGCTACCTCCTTTAGGACAGAGCTTTTCTTTATAGCCCCTGCAGGGCAGATGTCTGCACAAACACCACAGCCTGTACATATGACTTCATCAATCCTGGTGACCTCTTTTTCTTTGTCCCAGACAAGACCTGGACAACGAAATATACGTGTGCAGACTCTATTACATCCACAATTCTCCCCAAGGCATATCTTCTCATCAATTGTCATATCGTATTTCTTCTCGGCCTTCTTTTCAGGACTCAGTGCACATATCTGCCGTAGTATAAGGACCTTTACGCCTTGTTTATCCTCTATTAGCTGATTGATGGTTTTTCGTGTCTCCTCTAAATCAAATGGGTCTCTCACCTCTACCCTTGCACCCATTGATCTACATACCTCTGCAATATCTATGCTGGGCGCCTCATCGCCTAAGGCATTTACTTTCAGACCTGGATGGGGTTGAAACCCTGTCATGGCAGTGCCGCTATTATCCAATATTACCATGGTAAAGTTTGACTCATGGTGCACGGCATTAACAAGGGCTGGTATGCCTGTATGGAAAAATGTGGAGTCTCCGCAAACCGACAGTATTGGTTGATCAAAACCAAAACCACCCAGCTTTCCAAAGCCACCGGCAAGGCCACTGCCAGAACCCATTGAATGCGATGTCTTCAAGCTAGAAAAACCACATGGCAATATGGCCATTGTATAACAGCCGATATCTCCGCAGACAAAACCCTTGCGGCCATCCAGCTCAAGTGCATTATGAATACTCCAGAAGGATGCCCTGTGTGGACACCCAGGGCAAAAGGTCAATTCCCTAGATGGCGTCCCGGCCATAGCTACCCCTTGAGCCTTATTTGCATATTCATCAGGCATGGCCTTATAATCAATGCCCAGGGTTTGGGCCAGGGCATTAACTACGATATCAGGGTTTAGCTCTCCCACCATGGGGATCTTGCCATCATTCTTACCATAAAATGTCTTTACCCCGATCTCAGGGGCCATCTCAGCCGCAAGTATCTTTACATTCTCTTCCAAAAACGGCAGGACTTCTTCTACTATCATGATCCTATCTGTCATCGACAAATACTTTTTAAGCAGCTTAGGTGGCAGGGGCCATGTAGTACCCAACTTTAACAGACCTACCCTATCCTTAAGACCAAGCATACTAATGGCCTCTCTACTGTAAAGGGTACATGCGCTACTCGTGATGATCAAAAGCTCTGGTTTATCCGGACCATTATATGTATTAAAAGCACAGTCCTCAAAGAGTTCTCTGGCCTTTTTTAGCTTTTCCTGTTGCTGAGCATGTCTATAACCTACAGGGGCGCTTATCATTATACCTTCCATGGGATCAAGTATAAAACCGTCATACTTAAACTCAGCATGTACATGGCTGGCAGGAAGCTTGCCAAACTCTACATTCCCACTGGCATGAGACATACGGGTTACGCTGCGAAGCATTACAATCTGCCTGAGCTCCTCAGAGAGTTCAAATGCCCATTTGGTCATATCCTTGGCCTCTTGAAAGTCTCCTGGTTCAAGGAGTGGTATCTCGACCAATTTAGCGAAATATCGAGATTCCCCCTCATTAACACTGGAGAGTGCCCCTGGATCATCACATGGGATTAGGACCATCCCCCCACGTGTACCTGAGGCAGCCAGGTGCAATAAAAAATCAGAGGCCACATTCACGCCGTTTTGTTTCATAGCACACAATGATCTAAGGCCGGCAAAGGACCCTGCTGCGGCCACCTCCATGGCCACCTTTTCATTTACCGACCACTCTACATATATATCCATCTCCTTGCCTACCTTGGAAAGACTTTCTATAATCTCCGAAGAAGGAGTGCCTGGATACCCTGCGGCAACCTTTACTCCAGCCTCTAATGCCCCTCGAACAATGGCCTCGTTTCCCATGAGCAAATACTGAGCTCCTTCAATATTATCTTTTAAATATGACATACCTACCTCCATATCTCATGAAATTATCTCTTCTACTGTCTCGGGCCTCACCCTGAGATAAGACCTTTTGTCTTCCTGGCTTGTATTTATCAGACCATCCTCTTTTGCCTTTATCAAAGCCCTTTTCTTCTTGTTATTCGCAGCCCACATAAGATGTTCTAGATTCTCTTTTGGTAGATTATCAAGGACTAAAAACCCTTCTTTCTCAGCTTCATCCACAATATTTTGTCCCCTCTTTGTCCTTACAATAATAGTATTCATATCAGGGCGACCTTCCAGGACACCCACAGATATATCAGAAAATTCAGCGCTCATATCTATGCAATAAGAACAAGAGTTAGGAACAAGCTTTCTTATCTCATCCAAAGGTATCTCCACCTTTCCGCTATCAGTATATATCTCCATTATCTCTGCAGGCGGTGGAGGGATATCTACCTTTGTGACCTTGTTCACATCTATTCGCTTTGAGATAAAGGCGTCAAACGCCCTGAAATCAATGGCCCATGTGCAAAACAAACCCACCACCAGACCAACAGGATCGGTAAAATCTTCATCTGACATAGGATTAGACCGCATCTTTGCTATGGCCAGGGCCTGACATGGGGTGGCTACTACGCCTATCCGGCTATGTCCTTCCTTTATGGCCTGATTAAGTGCAGAAAGCGTTGGTGAAGCTGTATACTTAGAAGAAGAACACTTTAAGACATCATCAGGGTCTGTGACCAACCGTGGTACTGGTAGTATTCCATCTTTATCCGTAAGCACGGCTGCATCTATATAACCCTTGTTCAAGGCAAAGCTCATCAGTGCAGATACAGTCCCTCCTGCCTGAAAGGAGCCAGTGCCGACTTGCTTACCTGCCCTGGATATCTTTACTGAACCATGGAATCCAAGCGGATCTTTGTCATATGGCCTGTGAAAAAATCTCTGTGAGAGGTCGTCAAGATCCACCTCCACCTTTGGACAATATGCCCAGCATCTACCCTGGTCAAGAGTACAAGGAAACAACATTGCTGTCTTACCCCTGTAGGACCTGAAATATGGACATAGATAGGTACAGGCCCCACAGCCAATGCACAAGTCTTTCTGGAATACATCTTCTAACAATTCATTAGGCCCAAAAACACTCATATCTAAACCTCCTCACTTTATAGGTTGCACAGAAAAACTTTATTTTTTAGATTTTAACAATTCACAGAAGTTTATAACATAGTCTCTTCAATATTTAAATACAATCCTGGCGCCCTTTAAACGAAAATAAGGGCGCGGGGTGGGGTCAGATCTTTCATATTGACAAAACAGGAAATTCGAAGGCTTTGTCAAAGATAAAGACCTTACCCCCTAAATTGTTCCACGGATTTGAATTTTTTTATTGTAATAACATATTAATTTGGGTATAAATTTTCAGATAATATGCAATTGTCATGGAAGACATTTTGAAGGAGGTTGAATCATGTTGTACGGCAACTACTCTTTTTCCTGTACATTTGAAGATGATGCTATCCTCCCGGAATATAAAGGCTCTACATTTAGAGGAGCCTTTGGTCATGCGCTAAAAAGGGTGGCCTGTGCACTAAAAAGGCAAAACTGCAAAGATTGTCTTCTTAGGACACAATGCGTATATGCATTGATCTTTGAACAGTCTATCCGGCACGATAAGACTGACAAAAAACCGCTAATAGCCTCTCCACCCCACCCCTATGTGATCGAACCGGCAATGGACACCCAGAATCATTACAGAAAAGGGGACCACTTTGATTTTACGCTGATCCTCTTTGGAAAGGTCAACGAGTATCTACCCTATTTCATCTATGCCATTGATCAAATGGGAAAGATTGGGATAGGAAAAAAGATCGACAAAAAAAGGACATCATTTACCCTGGAAAAGGTATTGGCTGATGGAATCCTTGTCTATGCCAAAAAGGAAGGAAAGATCAACAAAGGGGCCTTTACAAAAGGCTTGACCCTGGATAGGCCATCTCGCCACGAGCTTGCGAATACCATTGATCTAGCCTTGATTACGCCCCTGAGGATCAAGTATGAAAACCGTCTGGAGGCAGATCTCCCCTTTCATGTCCTGACCAGGGCCATGCTTAGACGGGTTGCATCCCTTCAACAATATTACGGAGACGGTGAGCCTGATCTTGATTATCAAGGCATTGTGGAACGGGCCAAGAAGATTAACACCAAAGATACTTCCGTCCAGTGGTTTGACTGGAAGAGATATTCAAACCGGCAGGATCAAACCATGTTTATGGGGGGCATGACCGGGGAGGTCACCTATGCAGGTGATCTTACAGAGTTTATCCCTCTCTTGCAGTTCTGTGAAAAGGTTCATCTTGGTAAGCAGACCACCTTTGGCCTGGGTAGAATTAAGGTAACAAATATAGGACTAGATTAGTGTACGCGTATAGATATGTACTTGATGTGTATAGTATATTGAGCTATACTATACATTATCCTTAAGTCATCATGTCATGTGCATCAAGAGGCAAGCAACCGGGCCAATCAAGGGGCAAGGGGAATGCGGATGAAGACAGTAAGCATATCAAAGGTCAAATTTAATCCAGACAGTCATTATTCCCCATGAACAGATTCAGGGATGAAGATGGTGATCTTCCATGCGCTTACGGACAGTCTTTAAAATGATTGGCAATAAAAATAATTTTGGAATGATTACATAAGACTGTAAGATATATAAAGTTCCTAAACAGTTACGGAGGGTTTATGATAGATGAAACTACACTCAAGATTGCAATTGCAGGGTTTGTGCATGATATGGGCAAATTTGCACAACCCGGCAATCTTAATGTTTCACCGGAATTTATTAATAACAATGCCGACCTGTACCAGCCTTTCTTTAATGAACACCATACGCACAAGCATGCTGTCTATACTGCAGCCTTTATCGATCATATAGAAAAACTACTGCCCAAAAAGTTTAACCGGGCAAACTGGGGGCTTGAAGACAGTTTTATGAATCTTGCGGCAGGGCACCACAAACCTGAAACCCCGATGCAATGGATTATCGCTATGGCAGACCGCATCAGCAGTGGCTGGGACAGAAAGAACTTTGACAAGGAGTATAATTCTGCAATTGCATGGGGAGACTATAAAAAGACGCGGCTTTTGCCTTTATTTGAAGGCATTAAAATAGACGAACAAATGGACATGGATACATCAGAGAAATATTCCTGGTGCTATCCATTAAAAGAAATGTCGCCGGATAACATCTTCCCCTCTCTTGAGGAGCAGATCGCTCCAGAGGATAATGACGAAGCCACAGCAGATTACGACAGGCTTTTTCATGAATTTATATACGCGCTCGAAAACCTTTACCACCGCGAGGAAAATATTCAACTGTGGTTTGATCACTTTGACTCCCTCATGATGATCTATACGTCCGCCATACCTGCTGCAAGGGCTGGAAACATCATACCGGATGTGTCTCTGTATGATCACTCAAAGACAACCGCGGCATTGGCTACAGCCCTGTATCTCTATCACACA
>JAYEFR010000210.1:0-1884 GCA_034716155.1 Thermodesulfobacteriota bacterium | reverse complement strand
CGTAATTCCTAATTTAGTTATCGCAATAGAAGAACCAGAGCTATACCAGCACCCCAACCGCCAGCGCCATCTTGCCAAAGTATTTCTCCAATTAGCTGAGAGTGGCTTGGAGGGCGGTGAGCGTGTTCAAATAACCTATTCAACGCACTCCCCCCTTTTTGTTGGTATTGAAAGATTCGATAAGATTCGGCTTTTCAAAAAGGAGAGGCGTGTTGAAGACTTACCAAAGGAAACACGAGTCAGGTTTGTAACAATAGAACAAATTACTGAGAAGCTGGAGGAGGCCAAGGGTTCACCCAACGGGTCATTTACAGCCTCAAGTCTTCGAGCTAGGCTAACAAACGTAATGACTCCCTGGGTAAATGAGGGGTTTTTCGCCAATGTGGTAGGTCTGGTTGAGGGCGAAAGTGACCAGTGTGCCATCCTAGAGGTTGCCAAGCAGATCGGCGTTGACTTCGAAAAAGACGGTATATCCGTGATACCAGTCAGGAGTAAGAACAGCCTAGCTAATCCATATTTGATTTTTACTGAGCTTGGAATCTCGACCTATATCGTCTTCGATTGTGGCAGCAAGAAAGCAGACAGACATAGTAAGTTATTGCTAAGACTATGTGGCTGTCCAGAAGAGGAACTCCCAAAGACTACCGTCAAAGACAATATGGCTTGCTTTGAGGATGATCTAGAGGCTATCTTGAGAGGGGAAATAGGTGAGGAACTTTACAGTCAACTCCTTGAGCAGTATACCGATGAATTTGGTTACAGTGCTAAAAGAGGTGAGAAAAATCCTCTTGTTACCAGCAAAATAATAGAAGAGGCATATAAAAGAGGCAAGAAGATAGAAACCTTAGAGAATATAGTAAATTCTATAGTTGCACTCAAGAAATGAATCAAATTGCTTAATATTAGGAGGTTGCTTAACGCCGCAGGCGAAGATTGGGGTGATTGGGGGACGGGGCTTTATGATATTGAGGGGATGAAAGTTAGCGGTAATGTGTAATGTATGTTTACCTAGATGAATCGGGGGATTTGGGTTTCGGGCAAGGAAGCTCAAGGTATTTTACGATAGCCTTTGTTGTTATGGAAAATCATGTCCCTTTTAGAAGATGCGTTAAGAAAGTAAAAGTAAAACACCATATTCCCCGCGATGTGGAACTCAAGGGAAATACTACCAGACTGCTCATTAAGGAAGACTTACTTAACAGCTTTGCAAAGTTGGATATAGAAATACATGCCATAACCGTAAAAAAGACAAACGTAGAGCCTAAATTACGGAAAGACTCAAATATCCTTTACAACTATATGGTTGGGTTGTCACTGGTTGAGCGGATTTTGGAGGAGCCAAGAGATGCGAATGTGGTTATTAACGTGGATAGAAGAATCATCTCAATAACCTCTGGCTTCAAATTCAATGAGTATCTAAAATACAAAGTCTGGTACGAAGGGAAAAGGCCTGATATTGGCTTGGAGATTAACCACCTAGATTCACATGAGGCCTATGCTATCCAAGGAATTGATGTTATTTGCAATAGCATTTTTAGAAAATACAACTCAAATAACTACAAGTTATTTAACATCATTAAAGACAAAGCGAAGAACGACAGGAGGTTATTTTTTGGCAAATAAAAAAGCGGCCCCTGCGAGCGACTAGTTTACAACTAGTTTATGCCACCTTCCGGTGACACACTTAACACAGGACTTACCCGCTATTAGAAATCTAGCATAGTTGTTGCTGGTTGTCAAGCCAGTAATGCCACATAAGGAGGAACCTAATGCCACAGGCGAAAATTGGGGTTATCGGCGGGAGCGGGCTCTATGATATTGACGAACTCACTGATATTGAAGAGGTTAACCCGTATACGCCCTTCGGCCTGCCGGGTCACAGCA
>JAYEFR010000209.1:0-1889 GCA_034716155.1 Thermodesulfobacteriota bacterium | reverse complement strand
AAACAGAACACGCCAACTTGTCTGTCGTTCGGGGTGATGCGCTCAACCCCCAATCGGTGCAGGAGGCCGTCGCTGGAGGGGAGGTTGTCATCAGTACGTTGGGAAGCGGTGCCAGTCTCGCGGAGGCCCGCAAGCCGACGACCATCTACTCGGGGTGGGTCGGGGTCGGACCAAAATAAGTGATTGATATAACGATGATATCAATCGAAAATAGGCCTTTTTTTGCCCTTAGAACCACCATTTTAGGCCTGAAAAAGTGGTTCTAAGCTTTTCAAGAGAGTATTTGGAAACTCATGGCCCGAGCTAATCGTCATTACATTCCCTGTTGTGTCTGGTATATTACGCATCGTTGTCACAAAAAAGAGTTCTTACTGAATTTCTCAAAAGATTGGATACAGAAATGTGAACCCGTCCTCGATTCTTGTCAGCGCTTTTATTACGTAAAAACGGGTCACCCATTAAAAGGTCCTGTCAATAAAAAAATACTACTCCATCGCAAAAAGTTGTTTTTTGCAGGGTTTACCATATTGCCGGCATAATATGTCTTTAGCTCCATTTTCTGCATCCTTATTTTCACTTATTTATGGTGGGCGGTTATGATCCGCACATATTCACCCGTCAGGTTCAAGGTCGTTAAGAGATAGTGATGGTTGCGTAGCGGAGAGACCATCAGGTATCTCGGAGCGTAGCAACCCTTCCTCTTTCTCTTACAACCCCTAAAAGCTCGCTGCCCCAGAAAATCGTCGGTTCCCTGCCATGTCCAATCGTTTAATATCAAATCTTCCGGCTCCTTATGTCCAAACCCTCGTGGCTCATGCCGGAGGCGGATCAGGAAGCAAAAACATATCCTGCTGGATTTTTTAAAGGCAGAAAACGGTGGATCAATCAAGTCTTGTGGTTATGAGCCAACCCCTCTGCCCCCTCACCGTTCCAGCCAACTCAGGAAAACAAAGCCTCCTCCTTGAAGACAACCTGATCCCTCATGACGTAATAGCTTGCCCTGGCAAGCTTGTTGCTCAGAGCCTTGGTCGCCACGATATTGTTCGTCTTCGCTGCCTTTCTCTGATAGTACCTATTCACTCTTACATTGTGCACCCTGGCAAAATGGGCAGCCTCGATAAATGCCCAGGCCAGATAACGATTACCATTCTTTGTGTTTCCTTTGCCCTTGGTCTTGCCGTTAGAAATCCTCTTGCCGGAAACACACCTGCAGTAAGAAGAAACGTTGCCTACTTTTGCAAATCGCGAGATATCCCCTACCTCAAGCATGATGGTCAAGGCCAGGATGTCTCCAATGCCCGAAAATATTTTGTAGATATACAAACGGCTTCCTTATCTTGATCTTGTCCTTTACTGCCTTCTCTATCTCCTTGATGTGAAAACTTAAATACCCAATGTTCCCTGTACTCGCCTTTCCAGACAACACAGAATAATCATCTTTGAATATCAGCTCCATATCTTCTTGCTTAAACTTCTTTATTTCATTGGAACTCATCCTAACCGATATTCCGACGTTCAATCATCGATTGCAAAGAGAGGATATGTGAAGTGCGCTGCCTTACTAGAAATGATCGCTTCCGTAATAAATCCCGTACCGGACGATCCTCCTTGGGATAGATGTAGCCCTCAGGAAGTATCCCTAATGAAAGAACATGCGCCAACCAAAATGCATCATGACGATCATCAGCATACTTCAATCCCTCATATTGCTTGATTGCAGAAGGATCGGCAAGATGGACACAGTCATAACCAGCATCCATTAACCCATCCACAAGCCGGTACCAGTTGTAGGTACTCTCCAATACTATTCCTTGAAGCTCACCCCGAAATGGCTCCAATGCCCCCAGTATATCAGGAAGATTATTACAAACCCTCTTTTGATATACCCT
>JAYEFR010000208.1:38747-40507 GCA_034716155.1 Thermodesulfobacteriota bacterium | reverse complement strand
TGAGGCTTTGCATAATATCCATATTGTCATTGCGAGAAGCGTAAGCGACGAAGCAATCTCAAAATTTTCTGCAACCAACGGGATTGCCACGTCGGACTGCGTCCTCCTCGCAATGACAGGGTAGGACGTCGGCCTAAAAACATCCTCGCAATGAATATGCAAACAATTACGCAAAGGTCTTGACTCATGACTCTCGACTCTCGATTATTTTTTATTAACCCAAAACCCAAAACTCAAAACCCAAAACTTCTTTTACTCTTTTGAGACGTATCCCTTCAGGCTTATATTTGCACATTCACTTCCACTTAGATCACTCAAGGAACTAAAATTAGACGACTTGCCTCTTTTATGATCATCCCATGTTACATAAACTATGATTTCCTTGGCGCCTTTTATATCTTTCACAGACCAGAACCTGCAAAAATCTCTGTTGTTTAATCTCAAAGGATTATCAGGATCTTTATACCAGGATGCCTTCAAATCCGGCGCATCCGGAGAAAAAGTCTCTAATGTATGTAACTTGGCATCTGCCAGGGTTGTAGCATAACTAAGATTGTCAGCATACGCCCCGGCGTGGAGGCAGACCATATATACCTTTACAATAGCAGACAAGGCCACAAGTATGATAACAAAGGCTATCATCACCTCTACAAGACTGAACCCATCCTTCATCTGCATTTCTCCCAGCGACCTCTATATCTCCATATCCGGACAGCCCCTGAAGCCGGCAACACACGCAATGCATATGATGTATCTTCTGATGCAAGGTATATAGTCCCGGCATTAGAACTACCCATTTTAGAAAAATTGATCCTGTTTCCCACGATGGTGATGCCGTCGCTGGCTATGGTTGTATTGTTAGGACCATGACCGGCAAGCGACCCAAATCTTACACCATCGTCCAGGGAGAAGGGGCCTTGTTTGTCTTCTCCTGTGTCCCAAACGCCATCTTCATCCTTATCGCAAAAGGCAAAATATTTCCCCTGCCCCGGGAGAAATACCACACGGTATGGGCACATGTTTTTCATTGCCTCTAATCTGACCTGATCTAATAATGCAGCCATTGTTTCTGCCTGATTTTCTAATCTATTTCTAAAAATCCACCGGCTCATCCCAGGCAATGCAATACTGGCCATCACGGCCATAATCACTATCACGACCATCAACTCAAGCAGGGTTACACCCTGAAAGCGGCTTTCGATTTTCAGAAAATCCTTACTCATAATCCTTAATCCATAAAGATAGAAGTCTTTAATCTTAAACCCAACATTTTTTATGCCAATGATTGACAACCCCCTAACCCCCTTCAAAGGGTAACAACCCCCTAACCCCCTTCAAAGGGGGAATTAAGGGAGGCCCCCTTCAAAGGGGGAATTTGTCCATGCCCCCTATGTATTCCCCCCTCGAGGGGGGCGAAGGGGGGTGTTACCCCTACGTCATAGGGCATATTTCCCTTGATTGAGCCGATGAGGGAAAAAGACCCCTACAATGCTTGTCAGTAGTCCGTTGTTTGTTGTCCGTTGTAAAACCTCCAGATAGGATGAGACCTTTGCATAATACCCATATTGTCATTGCGAGAAGCGTAAGCGACGAAGCAATCTCAAAATTTTCTGCAACCAATGGGATTGCCACGTCGGCCTGAAAACCTCCTCGCAATGAATATGCAAACAATTGCGCAAAGGTCTTGACTCTCGACTCTCGATTATTTTTTATTAACCCAAAACTTCTTTTCATACATTTCTCACGTAATCAGATCAGTC
>JAYEFR010000208.1:32471-38647 GCA_034716155.1 Thermodesulfobacteriota bacterium | reverse complement strand
TCGGCCTGAAAACCTCCTCGCAATGAATATGCAAACAATTGCGCAAAGGTCTTGACTCTCGACTCTCGATTATTTTTTATTAACCCAAAACTTCTTTTCATACATTTCTCACGTAATCAGATCAGTCCTGCTAAGATTAGAAAGTATAAGATTTGCAAGACAGACCCCCCACAACAACTCCCCCTCCACATCAAGCCAGGCACACTTCATCCTGTCACAGGCAAAAACCCTGTCCAGGGGCATTGCAAAACGTTTTCCGGCAAATACAGAAGGGACCTCTATGTGTTCATCAAACGTAAACCACAGCCTCACGCCATCTTCACTGAAAGGAGAAAGTGTCTCATAGCCTATAAGATAATCGTCCATAAATGGGATAACATCCTTGAGTCTCTTTAAAACCATCTCTGATGCCCAGGAGAGACTCTCGGAAAATGAGGCAAGCGAGCTTTCCATTTTTATCTTGCTCATCAGAGAGATATGTGTATATTTTTGCCCCCGTGACACCTTAAGCGCTAATGGGAATATTAACTCCTCATGGGGTGAGACAAATAACAAGTCTCCCATGCCAACGGGGAGGACCTGTGTTTCAACTATATAATTTCCATACAGGACAAACCCTTTCCCCTCTTTATCCTTATGGGAGGGAATATCCTCGGCAAGATAATACCTGGCCTTTACATGAATGTCTTCAGCCCTCAAGCACAAAGCTTGATCATTATGATACATCATGGATACATCAGGGCTTTTTACATAATCACCTTTTGTGGAAGCCAGATATTCACCGAGCACCTCTTTGCATAGTCTATAGTCGGTATTGCAAAATCCCTGCATGCCGCACATAGATCGAAGATAGGTCATATAGTTAATCCCCGGTGCCCTGGAGAGTCCTGATGCAATAATTTCCTCCCACGTCTCCATCTCAGGAGAACTTTTCTTTGATTCCTTGAATAAGCCTCTTGGGTTTATAAAGGCCTGGTCTATAAGGGTCAGATATTTGTTGATGCACTTTCTTAGATGAGTATCATCCCCATACAATGCATTTGGATTGATATCGAGCCTTTTCCCGGGAATAAGACTTTGAACAGCACCTATATTGCGCATACCAAGTCTGCCCGGGATGTTGGCATCTATAGACTGCAGCAGAGGCTTAAGGGTATGTTCCCAAAACGGGGCTGTCACCAAAAACGGAATAAAATCTCTCCATCTTTCCTCATGGTCCCCTTGTGGAGGAGATGTATCTATCCACAGACATGAGAATCCTTTGGTAGCAAGTAATGCGCATGCTAAAAGTCCTGACAACCCTTCCCCTGATCCAGCTATATCATAAGTTCTTTTCATAAAGATTCAATTTCCCCTTCATTTACTATTTTCAAGCCCATATTTGATAGCATTGCTGCTGCCACACCAATACCCTTTGTCCACTTACCGGACATTTTTACCATATGAACCCCACAAGAAGGGCTATCTTCCTTTAGAATAGCCTTTTTGGCATTTAAAATCCTGGCTATATTACAGGTTTGCCGGCCCCCTTTTATAAAGTTTTCAGTAACATCTACTCCCTCTGAATTTAGCAGGCGGGCTTTTCCCTCAAGCACATCCCTGCCATCTCCACCAATTAAATCAGAAGGCGCCCTGGGTGTAGGAAGCCCACCTAACTGTTCCGGGCATACAGGTATTGGTAAGATATTCATATCCTCAGTAAAGGTGATGCTATATTTTGACTTCCCGTCATACCGGCATGCAATCCCTAACAGGCAAGCGCTTACTAAAACAGGTTCCTTTATATGAGAACAGGGGTCGGGGATCAGGGGCCGGTTTTCAGGCCCGTTCGGGGAACGGGCCCTATACATATCGGGCATATTTTCATGCATGGTTGTGTCCGCCCTGCGGACATGACCGTCTATGTGTCTAACAGGGGATTCACCATACACTGATCCTGCTCCTTTTCGATTCCATCGACGAATACCTTTCTATCTACAATCTCGAGCCTGCCTTGAGCAAATAGTTGTATGGCCTTGGGATATATCTTATGCTCCAGACGTAAGATCCTTTTCTGCAATTGTTCTTCTTTGTCATCAGGATACACCGGGACAACTGCCTGGATGATTATTGGACCAGTGTCCACGCCTTCGTCTACAAAATGCACTGTACAACCAGAGAATCTTACCCCGTGATCTATGGCCTTCCGCCTTACACCAAGACCTGGAAATGAGGGGAGCAACGCTGGATGTATATTCATAATCCTTCCTGGAAAATGCCTCAAAAACTCATGAGTAAGGACACGCATAAAGCCTGCGAGTGTTACTAAATCCGTATTGAAATCTTTTAAGACCTTGACAAGCTCCATATCAAACTGTTTCCTGTCTGTAAAATCTTTGCTGGATATAACCCTAGTGGGTATGCCTTTATCCTTTGCCCTTGTAATGGCGAAGGCATTGGCGTTATCACTTATAACTACAGCAACTTTACCATCTACAGCACCTTTCGAGCAGGCATCTATTATGGATTGAAGATTAGTTCCACTGCCTGATACCAGCACTCCGATATTTATCACCCCGAATCACTCCTTATCTGAGGATGACAGATGGCTGTCCTGATTTGCGCTGTTCAATATGCCCTATAATAGAAGCATTCTCCTTGAGCCCCTTTAATCTTATAAGCACATCATCTGCTTCTTTTGGCGAAACAATAAGGATAAGCCCAATCCCCATATTAAATGTTCTATACATCTCAGTCTCAGAGATATCTCCTGTCTCCTGGATGAGTTTGAATATTGGGAGAATCTCCCATGATTCTTTGTCGATAACCGCGCAAGACCTCTTAGGTAAGATCCTGGGTATATTATCTATAAATCCACCCCCTGTAATATGCACTATACCCTTTATCTCAAAATCCCTTACCAGGTTAAGCACACTCTTTACATAGATACGTGTGGGCGTGAGGAGCTCTTCTGCCAGAGGTCTGCCTAAGTCTTCCACATGGGAATCAATATCCATCTTTGCAATATCAAAAAACACCTTTCTCACCAAAGAAAACCCATTACTATGAAGACCAGAGGAGTGAAGACCGATGATTATATCCTTTTGCGTAACCCTGGAACCATCTATAAGGTCTTCACTATCCACAGCGCCAACACCAAAACCTGCCAGATCATACTCATCCTTACCATAAAATCCCGGCATCTCCGCTGTTTCCCCGCCAATCAGGGCACATCCGGCATCTTTACACCCCTTTGCTATACTGGATATAATGATCTTGGATTTGTCTATGTCAAGGACTCCAGCGGCTATATAGTCCAGGAAAAACAAGGGCTGGGCGCCCTGGACAATAAGGTCATTTACAACCATGGCCACAAGATCTATACCAACACCCTCGTGGTGATCTGCCATAAACGCTATCTTCAGCTTTGTGCCGACACCATCTGTGGAGGATATCAGTATCGGGTCTTTATAATTATCTGGATTGAATTTAAAAAGGCCGGTAAACCCTCCTATCCCGCTAATAACTTCAGGACGAAAAGTAGATCGAACAATGGGCTTTATGGTATCTATAAAACGATTTTGCTTATCTATATCAACACCGGCTTTTTTATATGTAGTTTCCATCAATACACCTCAAAATCAATCGCACGCAATTTACTACATGAGGAGTGAATAGTAAATAGTGAATAGTAAATAGTAAAAGAAGTGTTGGGTTTTGAGTGTTGAGTTTTGGGTTAATAAAAAATAATCGAGAGTCAAGAGTCGAGAGTCGTGAGTCAAAAAAGATTATGGGCCTTCATCAGTTTTGGGGGTTGAGTGCTGGGTGAATAAAAACAGTCGAGAGTCAAAAAACAAGAGATTGTAGGTTCTGAGTTCTACACATTTTTTGAGGCTTTGCTCAGAAAATGAGGCCCTACGGGATATTTGTAACTCAAATAACTGCCGGGAGAAATCCCCCACTTGAAGAAATTTCAACACAAATTCCCCCTTTGAAGGGGGTCAGGGGGATGTCATTGAGGGGGTAACACCCCCCTCCGCCCCCCTCGAGGGGGGAATAGATAGGGAAACCCAACACTCAAAACCCAAAACTCAACACTTTTTTCACTATTCACTATTCACTATTTACTGTTCACTGCTTACTGCCTATACATAAAATTTTTTAGAGCTGAAGTAGACGGGCAGTACATGTCCGGCAATGCCTGAAACTATCTGTAATGCCCTTATCTTATTCTTTCTCTCTACATCCTCGCCGAGGGCCTGCCTGACATACTCTATTATATGCATAAGCCTTTTACCAAATGGGCTTAAAAGCCTGAAGCAGCTAAGTGTCACTAAACAGCCGGTGCAGTATATGGCCGCATCATTACCTTCCGCCCTGTCCAGGGTCCATAACTGCCGCATCCCATTCAAGAATATATCGAGGCCGCTATATTTATTGCAACCAGCAGCCACCCCGCAGCACAGGCCATGGGTCTTATTTTGCGGGGTTTCATGGATAGTGAGGCCTAGTCTTTCTAATAAGAAACGCTGAGCGTCCATAAAATCATCGCCTCAATATCCTTATCTTTATAAAACATGGTGAGCTTTTCTGCGATCTTTGTCCCAATTGAGGATATCCCTTAAGTCTTCTTTGTGCATTATACTTCCCTTCCAATCTTTATATTTGGGTTATCTTTATATCTTGCCTCTTTAATATAATCCTGTAGAGGGCAATCACTATCCTTACCACATATCCGACAAATGCCTTTGTGACAGGATTTTGGACAATGGAACTCCTGTAAAATCCGGATATTGCCTTTATTCGTTTGATATCTTTACCTCTTGGAGCAGGGATGGGTTCTATCCGTCCTGGGCGAACAGGTCTTGGGAAGAAACGCCTTCTATTGTCCTTAGAACTCGCCCAGTTGAACATAAGATTTGTGGCCACAGAGAGGATATCCCAGCATCTTTTATTTACCTTTGAGTTGGGCTCATAACCTGCCGCCATCTCCACTATCTCCAGGGGATGATACACTGCCATCTTGCTATTTGTAAGCATATTGATAAGGTTTAGAAATATATAACACGCAGGGCAACTGGTAACTATAGCATCTGCACCTGTGGCCTTAGCCTCTTCTAAGCGCCTGTAAAGACTGAAAAGCAGGTAAAGCAAGGTTGACAAAGGATTATCAGAACCCGGCCCATAAAGAGTGGGGATGGTTGCAGCCCATCCGCAACAGAGCGCATTAAGCTTGAAGTGTTCCATCTCAACAATATCGCAGCCAACAGTCCTCACTATCTCCCGAACAACCCTCTGAGGCTCCATATCGAGGTATCTGGACATACAATTGTCATGAACGGTAACTTTTATGTCGAGCCGGTTTTTTACCTCTATCTTGTTACTTTTAAGTCTTTCCAATATCCAATAATCTAAAGGCAGGGCATCGAATTCAAACCTGGCACCGTATCCGGCAGGTAATATCTCCCTTAACATGGCAGCCTCTGCTTCCATAAAACAATATATCTTTTTAACTCCCATTTCAGAGAATTTATTCTGGAGTAATTCTACTACCTGAGAGGTCAGGTCGATAAGTCCAAGTTTATTGGTATCACCCCCGCAGCCCCACAGACCCTCACTCCCTGCTATGACAGGCTTTAAGTCATTAAGGATATTCACCTGTGCCAGATAGGGGACCAGGTTGGTGTAAAAACCTGTGAGCAAAACCTCCTCCTTAGGGGTATCCAAATTCTTCTCCCATGTGTGCAAAAGTGAGACTTCATCTGCATCCATTAAGGGCCGTATACCCGACCATATGTTCTCAGGCTCATTTGGAAAGACCATCTTGGCAAGATACGGCAACCCGTATCTTTTGCCCCAATTATCAAAACATTCCAGTATGAGCTCATAAGGATCCGCCCCTTTGGGGCAGAGGAGATCACACATGTTGCAGGTGGTACAGCGCTTAAATGCCAGGGATTTATCCACATCGCCCTCGATAAGGGCATCGATGTCCCTTACCGCCACATCCTTTTCAAGGTTTACTACAGGGCATTCCTCAAGGCATATGCCACAACGATCACATACATCCTCTTTAAACCAGCGAAATTTACTATTAGAATCCATTTTTGATCCTTTCATATAAAATAAGCTGTCAGCTTTCAGCCAAATAAAGATTGAACTTATGTCATAGTCCTCTAAGCGGGCCGATGGGGGCA
>JAYEFR010000208.1:0-32371 GCA_034716155.1 Thermodesulfobacteriota bacterium | reverse complement strand
TAAGCGGGCCGATGGGGGCAAAAGGCCCCTACAATGCTTGTCAGTAGTTCGTTGTCCGTTGTCCGTTGTAAAACATCCAGAATTGTTTTCTCGACTATTTTTATTCACTCAAAACCCAACACCCAACACTTCTTTTACTATTCACTGTTTACTATTCACTATTCTATATCTTCTAAGTAAAATCGCTTGGTAGAAAGCACCTTTGGAAATTGATTTATCAGAGTGCCTGCAAACAGTTGCCATGCCCTTTGAGAATTACGCCTGTCCGGTGTTTCGCCGATAGCCATCTGTACAAGCTCTAAGATATGATAGATGGGCATCTTTTTAATTGGATAGGAAATCCGGCCTACAGAAAGCATCTGAAGGCATCCGGCGCAATAGCTCACCAGGGCTTGTGCCCCTGTCTTTTGGGCCAATCGTAAACTTCTTATAGTAGCAAGCGCAATATGTAAGGGATGAAAGCCTGATGAGGGACTGAAACCTCCGGCAATGCCACAGCACAGGGCATTTTCCCTGCAGAGATCCTCTTCTACTACAGTGACCCCAATCCGCTCTAATATCTTTCTTGGAATATCAAGATATGCGTCCCCAAACATCTTCCCATAGCAAGACTCCTGGATGGTCGCTGTCATTTCCAGCTTTTTCTCGATCTCGATCTCACCGGATTCTATCTTATCAAAGATCCAGGGGAGCATATGCTGGATCTCAAAATCAAACTTCACACCAAACTTGGGCAGCACATTGGTAAACATATTACGGCCGGCAGTACACGGGATGATCATTTTTTTCACACCCATTTCATTAAAATATCTCTCCAATCTCTTTGCCGTCTGCTCAACCTGATCATAAAGCCCCATGCGGTAGTACATCTCACCACAGCACATATCAAGGGATCCTCTTATTGTAAGGCCTTCCAGCAACTTTGTCTTTGTCAGATAAGGGGATGTTATCACATTGCACCCGGGATAGAATACCTCCTCGCACTCTGAGGTGTCATCCCATGATTCCACGAGCTTCTTCTCATCCTCAGGCAGCCTGTCCAGTACATATGTCCTGAAATTTGGCTTATTGTGCGGGATAAAATATTTGGCTCTTAGTCGGAGACCTTCTTTAATATATTTCTCATGCCACCTGTCAAGAATGAGCTGGGCAGGATTGCATGCCTCAGGACATATAAAATTACATGCAAAACAACTTGTGCACTTCTGTAAGACATGCTTGGTCTCATTGTTATTTACAAGTCTTACTATCTCATCCTTTGCCACATCAAGTGGCAAACTCATCACAGGACATCGATGAAAACACTGACCGCACAGAGTACATTTTTTTTCATCAAATGCATTAAACAGATCCATAGACCCTCCTTTTTTTAATCCATCTGCATATCCATCATATAACGAAATTATATATTTTGTAAGAATGGAAGTCTAGGACATATCTTGCACTTAACATAGTACACTATGGTCTGTTATGATGGGGGGTATATGTGAAGAGTTAAGAGTTGAGAGTTAAAGAAGTTTTGGGTGTTGGGTGATTAAGAGTAGTCGAGAGTCGAAAAGATGAAAGATAGAAGATCAAAAAATTTTCCCTCACGCAAAGATCACAAAGGAAAATAAAGATGATAAAAAAGAAAGTATCTTTGCGTACTTGGCGTTCTTTGCGTGAGAATGTTTTTCGTCCTTCGTTTAAGATAATCCAAAGTTATTTTATATACGCAAGAAAGGAGCAGGTATGCCGGAATATGAAGAACTTGAACCGCACTTCAAAGATGTCTTGATAGAGACCATGAAGACAAAGGCTCCATTCTGGAGATTACTCGGGATGGAACTTGTTGATGTGAAAAAGGGATGGGCAAAGGTAAGGCTTCCTTTTGATAAAAAACTCACCCACCCCCTTGAGATTGCCCATGGTGGGGCGATATTTTCTCCGGCTGATTCAGCCATAGCCATGGCCCTGATGGGACTGGTAAAAAGAGATGAAATATTTACAACTGTTGAGATGAAGATGAATTACCTGAAACCCTTTGCAGGTGGGGAGATTACAGCAGAGGCAAAGATTATCCACCAGGGGAATACTATCGCATTAGGAGAGGTTGATGTGGCAAACTCAAAAGGAACCCTTATTGCCAAGGGCTTTGCAACATATATGATCATGAAAAAACCAAACGCACAATAAAGATATGTCAGTTTTTCCACATGGATTGCAGCAAGCAACACAGGAGGATTTAGATGAGTGATATTTCATATGACCCGGTATTTGACGTTATCTTTAATCCCGGAAGCATAGCTGTCTATGGCGCATCATCAAAGCCTATGAAATCGGGCAATATCTATTTTACGCAACTTATAGAAGCCGGCTTTCCCGGAAAGCTCTACCCCATAAACCCATCTGAGACAGAGGTGGGAGGTCTGCCTGCCTATAGGTCTCTTCAAAAAACGCCAGGCCCTGTTGATTATGTGATATCATGTGTTCCCAAGTCACAGGCGCTTGCCATGATGGAGGATTGCGGCAAAAAGGGAGTGAAGGCAATCCAGCTTTTCACAGCCGGCTTTCGCGAAACAGGTCTTGAAGAGGATATAAAACTTGAAGAAGAGATGGCCGGGATTGCCCGCAAGTATGGAGTGCGTATCATTGGGCCGAACTGCATAGGGTGCGGCTGCCCGTCAAAAAAGATACCCTATGGTATGACACCGGTTCTGCCTGCACCAGGGGGGCTCGGCTTTTTCTCCCAAAGTGGCGGCCATGCAGCGTCGCTGGTTATACAGTCTCCAATATGGGGGATTGGGTTCAGCAAGATAATAAGTTTCGGCAATGCATGTGACTTAAACGAGTCGGACTGCCTTGCATACCTGGCAAACGATGCGGACACAAAGGTTATTGGTTCTTACCTGGAGGGGGTTAAAGACGGCCGGAGATTCTTTGAAGTTGTACGTGAGGCCGGCCGGATAAAACCGGTAGTCATATGGAAGGGGGGGCAAACATCAGCTGGAAGACATACAACACACTCCCATACCGGATCTCTGGGCGGTGACTATTTAATATGGGAAAAGGCAATGCAACAGGCAGGCGCAATCACACCATCGGACTTTCAGGAGATGGCTGATACGCTCCTTGCATTTCTCCACTGCCCAAAGGTGCCAGGAAAAAACATATCTGTAATAACAGGGATGTTTGGCGGCGGCGGCGGAATCAGCGTTGAAGCAGCTGATATCGCCGCCAGGCAAGGGTTTACTACACCCATGCCCTCTGAGATGGCAAGAAAAAGGATTGCATCTCTCCTTCCAAAGGCAGGCACAATCATTCGAAATCCAATCGATTTGGGCGCCCCTTTTAATATGGACGTGCTCTACCAGGTTGTTGAAATTATCTTGGATGAAAAAGAACTCGATATGATCATTATCCTAGACTATATTAATATGTTCGGCATGTTGGTGCCGGATGAAAGACAACTCTTTGATTTTCTTACTAAATTGGCCACCTTAGGCTATGAAAAGAAAAAACCGGTTGTCTTTGCCTGGTCTGCCGGGGAGACAATAGCCAGGCTGCCAACCTTTCAGCAAAACCTTCATCTAAGAGGTGTGCCTGTATATCCATCGCTTAAGCGGGCGCTTCGCGCACTGAATAATGTGTATATGTACTATAACCGTACTTTATATTTAAAGGAGAGGAGATAAATGTGAAGAGATATTGGAGACATCTTGGATCTCAAAAGATAGGGGAGACCCGAATTTTAAGCTTGAGACAAGATAAATATCACTTTCTGCCCAATGACATAATAAGAGACTTCACGGTCTTAGAATTTAATGACTGGGTAAATATCATTCCTATAACTACAGATGGTGATGTGGTTATGATTCGCCAGTATCGCATAGGTATGCAGAAAGAGACCATAGAGATACCAGGGGGAGTGATAAGCCCTGATGATGAGAGCCCAAAGCATGCGGCTGTCAGGGAGATGCAAGAGGAAACAGGCTATTTTAGTGAAGATGTCATACATATAGGCACTGTCCACCCAAATCCTGCTATACAAAACAACAAATGCTATACATACCTTGCAAGAGATGCCTATCCTAGATCAGACCAGATGCTGGACTCTACAGAGGCCATAAAGATAGAGATCTTAAGAAAAGATGCCATCTTTGATATGATCAAAAAGGCAGAGATCACTCATGGATTGGTGATCTCTGCCTTTGCCTATCTTATGCTGTATGAAAATAGTCGACAGTCGAAAAGATAGTCGTGAGTCGAGAGTCGATCGCACATGCGCGGTTTATATGAAAGATATAATATGGGCAGATGAACTTTTATTGACTGTATTTCCCTCTAGCCCTTTATCTCTTTCCGCTCTCTTGACCTGAATATCTTTATAAATGTAACACCAAGACCACCATAGAGCACAACCACCCCTACTATCAGCATTATCCATGCGCCGGCACTCATGATTCTCTCCTTTCTCTAAATCCAAGTTTCATCGCAACAGCAATAATAAACAACACCTCTATCATGACCCATCCGCCTACCATCACTGCCCATAAGGGATAGCCACCGTATGATTCTTTCAGCTCTGAATAGAAACTTAAGTTTATGGAAACGATGATTATTATAGGTGTTATCCATTTAACGCATATGGTCCACCACTTTCCTACATTTATATCAGAATATCTGTTTATATCCGCTCTGAACTCTTCAGGGTTGTATATCCATCCAATCAGGATCGCCTCCATAAGACCTACCACTATGAGGCCGAAACTGTTTGCCCAGTGGTCAACAATATCGAGCCAGTACAGCCCTCCCTCTGTGCAGTATATAAGGCCTGCCAGGAAACCAACGATGCACACCAGGAGTGTAATGGTTTCCCTCTTGGCATTCAATTGGTCTTTAAGCCCTGTCACAATGCCTTCTACTAAAGAAAAGGCCGAGTCGATCGCTAAGGTAATCAAGGTAAGAAAGAATACCACACCAAAGATGGCCTGAACCACCACCCCCCCGGGGAGCTGAGCAATCGCTGTTGGGAAAATAACAAAGGCAAGGCCAACACCTGCCCCTGCTACCTCGGTTACAGGCTGCCCTGTTGCCTGCGCCAAATATCCCAGGGTAGAGAATACAGCAAAGCCTGCAAAGAATGCTATGCCACAGTTAGCAAGGCCTGTAACAAATGCATTGCCTGATATGTCCGAATCTTTTGGCAGATATGAGGCATACGCTATCATTATGCCAAAACCCAGTGAGAGCGAGAAGAATACCTGGCCATATGCGGCCAGCCATACCCTTGGATTTGCAAGCATCGAGAAATCAGGATTTAGATAAAAATTCAGGCCGGATGCAGCTCCATCAAGGGTGATTCCTCTGACAAACAGCACAAAAAGCAGTATGATTGGGAGTGGCACTGTCCACATCACTACCTTTGCAACAACCTTAACACCCTTAAAGATTATAAAATACATGATTATCCACATAATAAGTAAGACAATAACAATAGGCGCCACCAGCCCTCCAAGCTGACCCACCCCGCTGGATAAGTGAAGCACATCACTGAAGAAGAAATCCTTTGCGCCTCCTGCCCATGCAACAGTAAATGAGTGATAAAGGTATTTACCGACCCATGCCATGACAACAGAATAGTAGGAAACAATCACAAACGATATCAAAAGGGCGAACCACCCAATAAAACCTGATCCTTTCTTAAATCCTTCAAATGCCTGAGCCGGACCCTTTTGCATCTTTATGCCTAAATTATACTCCAGCATAAGCAGAGGTATCCCTGTAGTAAGGAGTGCTATGAGATAAGGTATCAAAAATGCTCCCCCTCCATTGTCATAAACCATGTATGGAAAACGCCACACATTCCCCAGGCCTACTGCTGATCCCACAGCCGCCATGACAAAGACCGAACGAGAATTCCATCTTTCTCTTGCCATAAATCCCCCTTCATATTTTATGTATTATGTAAGGTTATCATAAAACTTAATAATACTATAAACTTATCAAAAACCAGTGTCAAATAGAATTTTTAAAGCTCACACTATTTGGCTCTTGCCAAATAATTTCTGTTAGAATAAACTTGTAAATAATGAAAACTGCTAAGATGGCTTCCCAGTTTTCTTACATGAAAGGGATGTCCCTTGATCTGCCGTTTGTGCGCTTCCGCTATCTGAAGGTGGAAGGGGATGCCTCCAATAAAAGCCGGTCTGCACAAAAAACAAACAGGGTCATCCCGGATATAAAAAACAGCAGGCTGCAAGGCAGTATAAGGATAGACAATATTACATCGCCTGAAATACCTACCCTTGGACATGATCCCATGGTATCAAAGGCATCTGTCATCCATGAGCTGGCTTACGGGAGAACTGAAGCAAACACCTCTTTGCCGAGAAAGAAAACCTATTATAATCCGCAGCTCGCCTACAGGGATCAGAGTCTGGATATAATAGCATAAAAGGAGATACCTGCAAGTGGTGGGCATCATTGCCGATCCTGTATACATGGAACATGATACAGGGGGTTACCACCCTGAAAGCCCCCTAAGACTCCAATACATATATAGCCTTTTTACCAATCCGGACCCTGATATAATAACGATTGAACCTGTAGCAGCCAGCGAAGAAGATATCATGTTAAATCATAAAAAGTCCTACATCTCTATGGTAAAACGCACAAGTAAATCAAGTTACCTGGCAAACCTGGATCCGGATACTGTCTGTTCTGAAAGGTCATATGAAGTGGCGCTGCTCGCAGCCGGCGGCCTTATAAGGCTTACTGAGATGGCAATAAAAGGCGAGATAGATTCCGGCTTTGCATTTGTTCGTCCCCCTGGACATCATGCTCTCCTTTCGGGTGCAATGGGTTTTTGTATCTTTAACAATATTGCTATTGCTGCAAAAAAGGCTCTGTCATCATTTGGTGTAAAAAAGGTGCTTATAGCAGACTTTGATGTCCATCATGGCAATGGTACACAGGCAAGCTTCTATGATGATGACACAGCGCTGTATTTCTCTACGCATCAATATCCATTTTACCCAGGCACAGGCGCCCTTAGTGAGCGAGGTAGAAAAAATGGCGAAGGTTTCACAATAAACTGCCCGCTGAGTAGCGGAAAGACAGATGGGCATTATATCGCTATATATAAGTATATACTCACACCCATAATCGAGTCATTCAACCCAGACTTGATCCTGGTATCAGCAGGTTTTGACCCCCATGCAATGGACCCCATAGGTGGCATGAGACTGAGCTCATCAGGATTTGGCGCAATTGCTGGGATTATTAGGGATGCTGCAAAAAATACAGGGGCCCCTGTAGTATATACCTTAGAAGGCGGCTATGATATTAATGCCCAAAAAGAGTCTGTATCCCATGTAATCGACGTAATGAAGGGTATGGCCCCTCCTGAGATAAGCCCAACCGAGTGGCCTGGTCTGGATGAGTTCATAAGGGCGCACAAAGACAACTGGCCTAGGCTGTGAAGAGTTAAAGAGTTGAGAGTTAAAAAGTTGAGAGTTGAGAGTTAAAGAGTATTATCTATATGAAAATAGGCACAAAGCTTTGTAGGGACCTTTTGCCCTCATCGGCCCGCTTATAAGGAACTATGCCCGGGGTATAACACCCCCTGATAACATCCCCCTGCCCCCCTTCAAAGGGGGAATTAAGGGAGCCCCCCTTTAAATTGAGTAATCTTGAAGTAATCGTGAAGCAAAGATTCTTTTATCTTTAATCTCTTGTTTTTGACTCTTGACCCTCGACTATTCTTATTCACTCAAAACCCAAAACTTCTTCAATCCCCAAACCCAACACTCAAAACTCAACACCTCTTTTACTATTCACTGTTTACTCTAAAGTTTAGACGCCCATTTGCCGAAAGACACGTCATGGCAGACTTGGTAGACTCAAACAATATAGAAGCAACTACTATAAAAAACTATCAGCCTGGAGAAATCATCGTAAAGGAGGGGGCATCCAATGAATTCTTCTATGTAATACTCCAGGGAGAGATCCAGATATATCAAATGAATAAACCAATAAGGATCCTCGGTGACAGAGATGTCTTTGGGCTTGAAAACTACTTTAGAGACAGAGGCTATTCAACTACGGCAAAGGCTACAAATGCATCCAGGGTAGCTACATATAAAAGTAATCTTATAGAAGATATCGCCTCTTCCAAACCAGGGCTTATGTCTATGATCTTAAAATCAACATACCTTCAGTTAGAACAGACTACATCCGTTGCAGAGCAAAATATTCCATATGCAGAGACTATCAACCTGGATTTTAAGGAATATAACGATGGGGATGTTATAATAAAAGAGGGCGCATCCGGCACTGAAGTATACAAATTACATCAGGCAGAAGGTGGCCTCGATGTATCAAAAAAAGGTGTCCAAATAGGAAAGATAGTAAAGTCTGGTGAATATTTTGGTGAAATGAGCTTTATCTTAAATGAACCAAGAACAGCCACTGTAAAATCCATCGGCAAAAATGTGGTAGAGATAATCCCTGTACAGGAGGGTGGATTTGAAGCTCTCGTCTATGAGAATCCAGATATAGCTCTCAAAATCATTACTACCCTTTCACATAGACTCAGGCAAACAAATTTAAGGGTTGTAAAATAACTTTATATTAAACATGTCAGGTAGTTAGGCTGAAGGCTGAAGGCTGAAGGCTGAAGACTGAAGCATATCAATCTACTCACCTGCTTTGTGCGATCGCGCACGATTTATCCCTAAAAGCCTTCCACCTTATTTTCTATTTCATAATTTTGGTTCAAGTAGTGCCTTTATTCCTGGTATGGCCTTTATTGCCTTATCCCTACCCTCTTTTATTGCCTCTTGTGCCTTTGTAAATTCTAAAGATCCAATATAAGTAACATCCGGGGATATCAGCACATCAGGTTTTTCATTACAGAGCATCAACCTATTTTTTTGATATTGCTGTATATCGGTTGAGATTGCCATGATCTCAAATATATTTAGTGAGGCCTTCTTGCCCTTTTTTGCAAAACTGTTTTCTACTAACCTTGTAACCTTATCCTTGCTTAAATTTAACTGATTTTGTAATAATGCCACTGGATCTATACCCTTCATCTTTAAAGGTCGTCCGGTGTAAGTGTTGCCGATCTTGCCGGCAAAATTCTTTACCGCAGGCATTATATTATCAAGCATACGCTGGGATTTTATCACATCTATCATACGGGATATGATCCATGAGGCTATATCATCCTCCTGATCTGAGATCATTTGTGTTTTTATTATGGCTTTCTTCTGGCCTGGTTTGAACCTGTCAGACAACCTTGGGTGAAGATTGCAGGCAATAGTTATCCTGGGAGCATACGATTTGAGCACATCCAGGGGTAGGGGCTCCGACACCCCGCCATCCGTTAATAACCTGCCCATATAGATTACTGGTTTGAAGATGCCCGGCATGGATATGCTGGCTATAATAGCATCTACCAACGGCCCCTTATCTATGGCAACTGTTTCTCCTGTGAGCAGGTCTGTAGCCACCGCCACAAACCTGATTGGCAGTTCTTCAATGGTTATATCTCCCACTATATCCTTTATAAAGACCCTGGCACGTCTGCCTGCAAGCAGTCCTGATATGGGAAATACAGGATCAAGATAAAAGCCTAGAGATTCCATCCACGACATGTCATTCATGATGTCTTTGATGATATCAATCTTTCCTGCGGCATATAAAGCCCCCACAAAAGCCCCTGCGCTGGAACCCACTACAAGATCAAGGGGTATATTGTGCTCATTAAATACATCTAAAACCCCTATATGAGCTCCTCCTCTTGCACCACCACTATCTAAAGCAATACCTATAAGCGGAGTTTTGTCTGGCTTCATAATAGTCATAAGTTATTGTTTATATGAAAAAGTGAAGAGTGAACAGCTTCACGATTACCACTAGATTCAACTGATTTTTTAAGAGGTTTGCATAATATCCATTGCGTGATTGCGAGAAGCGTAAGCGACGAAGCAATCTCAAAGTGTCTGCAACCAATGTCATTGCCACGTCGGCCTAAAAACCTCCTCGCAATGACATATTAAGTGACCTTTATGCAAAACCATCACTATTGAGTGACCCTCAAGACCTCTTCAACAGCAGTAGTACCATCTTTTGCCTTTCTGGTGCCATCCTCCCTAAGTGTATGCAGTCCTTCTTCTACGGCCTGGCGTTTTATGAGATTGGAATCTGATGTCTTTAACATTGTAGCCCTTATACTATCTGACATTATGAGTATCTCGTATATACCTGTCCTGCCTTTATAGCCTGTCTCTAAACACTCCTTACATCCACCCCCACGGTAGAGATACCCGACCTTATCAAGTAACTCTTTGGACAGACCCATCTCTGTGAGTGTTTCAGCCTCAGGGTAATATTCACGCTTGCACTTGAGACAAATCTTGCGCACAAGTCTCTGCGCAATTATTGCATTGACAGATGAACTTACCAAAAACGGCTCTATACCCATGTCTATCAATCTTGTAATGGCGCTTGCAGAATCATTTGTGTGCAAGGTAGAAAATACTAAATGCCCGGTAAGAGCCGCATGTATGGCAATCTCTGCAGTCTCTAAATCACGTATCTCACCAACAAGGATCACGTCAGGGTCTTGCCTCACGATCGAACGCAGACCGGATGCAAACGTGAGCCCCACCTTTGTGTTTACAGGAATCTGCCCGATCCCTTTCAACTGATATTCTATTGGATCTTCAATGGTGAGGATATTCTTGTCCGGAGAATTTATACGACTCAGGATAGAATATAAGGTTGTGGTTTTTCCGGAACCCGTAGGCCCGGTTACCAGAATAATGCCGTGCTCTTGTTTGATCAACCGGCTTATAATAGATAGGTCGTCAGGATAAAACCCAAGGTCTTCGAGTCCTATCAAGACTGAAGACTTGTCTAAGATCCTCATCACCACCCTTTCACCAAATACAGTGGGAACTGTTGATATCCTCAAGTCCACAGAGTGATCCCCTAACTTTATCCCTATCCTCCCATCCTGAGGTAACCTCTTTTCTGCAATATTCATGCTGGCCATAACCTTTATGCGCGATATTACAGCAGATTGAATACGTTTTGGTACCGTAAGGACATCATGCAATATACCATCCACCCTGAATCTTATCTTCACATCCGACTGGTAGGCCTCTACATGTATATCCGAAGCCCTCTCTCTAAATGCCTGGACCATAATTCGATTCACTAACCTGATAACGGGGGCTTCCGTCTCTACAACCGTAATATCAGGGATGCTCTCTAAATCCTTCAGGATCTCGTCATCTTCTTCCAGGTCATCCATAATATCTTTGGCGCTCTGTTCTTTCATATCATTGAGCCTGCCTATACAAGCAAGAATTTCTTTTTTGGTGGCAAGAACCCTCTTTATATTTTGTATGTGCAATCTCCTTGATATGTCAAAGGCGGGATCTTGTTCCATAGGGTCATTAACAGCTAGCGTCATGGTATCTTCCTGCCACTTAATAGGCACTATATTGTACCGCTTCAAAAAGATTATCGGGATCTTATCCAAGATGGCGGGATCGACATCTGTCTCTCCTATTGCAGAAACAAATTCTATCCCCCAACTCCTAGATAAGGCCTCCATTATGTCAGCCTCTGTAACTGTGCCCATCTGAATAAGGATGTCTTTTAACTGCCCACCCTTTTCCTTTTTGATAACTTTAGCCTTATCAATGTAGGCCTGATCCACTACTTTAGATTCTAAGAGTATCTCTTCTATGGGAGAAAACTTCATTTCCCATCCTTCCCCTTTTCGAGGGTATCCTTGACAGCCTTTATCTCACCATACTTTTTCTTATAAAGCGCGCCGGCCTTTTCTTCGGTATCTATGATTGTAGGTGTAAGGAATATATAGAGATTGGTCATTTCTCTCTTCTTACTTATGCTCTTGAAAAGGTACCCGATGATAGGCAAATCACCAAGCAGGGGCACCCTATAGTTGGTATTTGTAAGATCCTCGCCAATAAGACCCCCTATTACCATAGTACTATTATTCCTTACCGTAAGCGTTGTGGTGGCTGATCTCTTCAGGGTGGTAGGTGCATACTCCAACTCCCCCTTGCCTTCGACCAGGGTTGTTATCTCCTGAAATACATCCATACGGATATTCCCTTCCTGGTTTATCTGTGGTGTTATCTTCAGAGTTGTCCCTACATCTCTATAATCATATACCCTTGTGACCCTGCCTGTAGTCTCTTCAGGCACCTGCTCGCTAGTCACATAGGGCACGTTTTTACCCACTGTTATCTCTGCCTCCTTATTGTCCATAGTGATTATCTGAGGTGTGGATATGATGTTTACATCAGTGTCGGACTTCATTGCGTTCATAAATGATGTCATATTGGGAAATGTGATCTCAACACCTCCCTTGTTTATGGTAATCGCCTGTCCAATTACACCGAGTACAGGCCCGGCCGGCACATCAGAAGGGGATGTGACAAAACTTGCCCCTGTCCTTGCAAATACACCGCCTACCTTTTCACCGCTGTCATATTTAAAGTCCTCGAAGGCAGTCCATTCCACACCCACCTTAAAATCTTTTGTGGTATTTACTTCCATTATAAGCGCCTTTACATAGACCTGTTTTCTGGGTATATCCAGGTGTTTTATAGTATCTACAATCGTTGCATAGGCATGTGGATCTGCGTATATAACCAAAGAATTAGTCTCCTTGTCCGGCGATATCTTTACCTCCTGTTTTATAGAAATCCCCTTGGTTTTAGTATCTTTTTTTGCCCCCGGGGTCGGTATCTCGGTAAGCACGCGAGCTATATCCTCAGCATTGGCATACTGCAGATAGTATACGTGTATATCCTCCTTACCCATGGGAGTCGGCACATCCAGTCTTTTTATAAGCTCCTCTATCCTGATAATCTCCTGCATCGGGGCAAGCACAATCAAAGAATTTGTCCTCTCGTCCGGGATGATCTTTATCCCCCCTTCTGGAGAAATGGTGCCTGGCTTCGGGCGTCTGCGGACACGTTTAGTATCCTTTTCAGTAAGTATCTCGGAAAGTTTTGCACTCAGATCAGCAGCTGATGCATAAGCCAGCTCAAAGATTTTTACCTTTCCTGTAGAGCCAGGCACATCTATAGCCTTTAGAATATCCATTAATCTTTTTATATTGGACAGTGTATCTGTAATAATAAGCATATTGGTCTGCGGGTATGATAATATCTGGCTGGTACGTTTGGACATTAGAGGGGCAAGTAGTATCTTCATGTCATTGGAATCTGCATATTGCAAAGGTATAATCTGGGTAACCATCCTGTCCTCCGAACGGACAGGGGCCTTAAATCTTGTCTCTATGCTCTTTGTCTGTGCCTCTGTTGTCTTTACTACCTTTATAATACCGTCCATAGGTACGGTTGCATACCCATTGACCTCTAAGACACTCTCAAATACCTTGTATGCTTCATTAAGCGTCATCTTTCTAGGTGATATCACTGTGACCTTTCCCGAAACCTTATGTCCTATGATAAAATTCTTACCAGTCACATCTGCTATAAACTTTACGAATACTTTTATATCCACCCCATCGAAGTCCATAGTTACATACTTGGTTGTCTCATCGCTTTGTTGTTTTTCTGCCATCCGGGTTTTTTTTATGGGCCTTTTTTCTACCTTAGCTTTATGCTCTTGTGCACCTTTATCATTTTCTATCAGCCTTACCGCAAAAAGATCGCCGCTTCCAACCAGCAACAGAAACGCAATCAAGATTATCGGCACATATGGCCTTGATTTATTCATCTTTCCTCCTTTATTTCCTACCAACCATGGTATCAAATACCGTATCTCCTTTTAGCACCTCAAGATCAGGGTCTTGCCTGGCCCAAACCCGTGTATCAGGATACATCTTAAAGGCCTTTTTTAAGGCATTTATCGCTTTTATCTTGTCACCTTTTTTTGCATATGCACATGCCGTATTATACACAGGTTCCACATAACTACCTGATATCTTGGTTGACCTCTCGAAATAATCTAATGCCGCATCCAAGTCCCCTTTTATCAGCAGCACACTTCCAATATTATTTAACACTCTGGCATCATCCTTAGAAAAGGTAAGACCCTTTTTGTAGATACTTAATGACTTATCATATTCCTTTGTATCAAAATAGAGCCCCCCAAGCTTGATATAGGCATCAATACATTCAGGCGATATATCAAGTACCCTGTAATACAACCCTATAGCCCGGGGCAAATTCCCTGCTCTGCGATTAATATCCGCCTCATTTAATAATATCTTGATATCGCTTAGCGCCTTGTCTTTTTGTAAGCTATTTAAAGACATAGTCTTGCCGGAATCCATTTTAGAGGACACAAAGCCCTTATCCAAATTTCCATTCTGGAAGATAAGCACAAGAATCGCGCCGCATGCAATACATATAATGACCATGAGAACCTTTGCCCACGCAGGAAACGCCTTGGGCATCTTTTCCGAATATGGCATATATTGAGATGATCCGCCTCTTTGCGCTTGAAGCCTTTTGAGTGCATCGTAGATAGAACTCATCGTCTATTCCCAATAATCTCAAGCAGGGTCAGCGTATCCGGCCCTACTATACCGTCTCTTCTTAGCCCGAATGTCTCCTGTATCTTTTCAATGCCTTTCTTTGTCTCAATATTATATATACCATCAGGTATCCCTGATATATATCCATAATCATAAAGTGTAAACTGTATCCTTGCTATCTCATCTCCCGTATCTGAGAGCCTATATATGGCGCTACCTTTTACCCTTTGACAGGCCACCATTATATTCCACCTGTAAAGAGACTTAAAGTTTTTGATTGGTATCTCAAGCAGGGCCTTATCAGGGGTTACTACACTCACATAATCTTTGGTAGCGCTTACTACAACACAGTAGCCTCCCTCTACAGATGCAATAAACGGCCTGTCCACATCCATCAACACCATAGGGGTTGGATGCAAATTCAACATATCAGGACCACTTATCCCTTGTTTGATTGAGCTTAAAAGCGCAATGGCATCGCTGTAATCCTGAATTGTCCACATAGTAGTATTATCTTCATCTATATCATGGGTGTCTACAGCAACATCCTGATTGGTATCAGTAATCTTATCCGTAAATATTGAAGAGATATTAGAGGGAATATCAGGGAGCAAAGACCCTTTCCACATAGCCAGACCCAATGCAATCACTGCAACCACAATCGATGTAGACACTATCCATCTTGGAAATCCCCTGTAAGTGGGATGCTCTCCTTTTATCTCTCTAATAGCAGAGGTAACTATACGCTTACGTATCTTTCTATTGTCTCTTAGAGCCGCTATGAGCAGAGCACGATCTGCAACTGCATTTATTTTGCGAGGCAGCCCCTTAGAAAATGCAGATATGGCCTTAATCGCAGCCCTGGTAAACTTAATATCACCATGAGATCCCGCTACCATAAGCCTGTGCTCTATATAGTCTTTGATCTCAGGGTAAGGTATCGGCCCCATATGATAACGTAGTGTAATACGATCACTGATCTGCCGGAGCCTTTTTGTGGAAAGTATGTCCGCCAGCTCGGGTTGACCGATGAGAAGAATCTGTAAGAGTTTCTCTTTTTGGGTTTCCAGATTGGAGAGCATCCTTACTTCTTCAAGAAGGTCCGGGCTAAGGTTTTGGCATTCATCTATGATAAGAACTGCATTCCCACCTTTTGATACTACATCCAGAAGGAATGCGTTAAGGTCATCGATGAGTGCCTTTTTCGATCTGTCCTTTGTATCGAGGCCGAATTCCTGGTTTATTGTTCTTAAAAGTTCTATATTAGATAAAGAGGGATTAAATATCAGGGCTGTGTGGACTTCTTCAGGCAGTTCCTCTAACAATGCCCTGCATATAGTGCTCTTTCCCGTCCCTACATCCCCTGTAATGAGCACAAAGCCTTTTTTCTGTTCTATACCATATCTTAGATGAGATAGAGCCTCTTTATGTACCTTAGACATATACAGGTACTTAGGGTCAGGCGTAAGACTAAACGGGTTTTCTTTCAGCCCAAAGAATCTCTCATACATACTTAGATTAATTCCCCCTTCATGTACTATCAAAAAAATCTTATAGCTTCTTTAACTTATTGAGATCAAAAAATCTTTACCTCAATGGCACTGTTATTGTCACTGACTTGTTGCGCCTCTCTAATTCCACCTCTACAGAAGATTCGTTCGTAAGTTCCTGATATGCCGCAAATGCATCCTCCGGACTCCTTACGGGCATGCCGTTTATGCTTTTTACAATATCTCCCGACCTTGCACCTAATTCATATATTAGAGAGGACCTATTCACATTGCTTACCCTGAATCCATAAGGCCGGCCACCCTTGAAATACGGGACAATCCTTGCCTTGCCTATGTATTTATCGAGATTTTGCATGATATCCCCTATATCTGCAGGCAAGCGAGTGGGTGACGTCCGGGTGCTTGAACTACGCGATGTGTATTTACTACTCTTTTTGGCCTTGGCCTCTTCTACGACCAGCATCTGTTCTGTGCCCCCGACATCCATGACTACCTTATTCCTATATATAGCAGTGATCATTGCACCTTTTATGGTGTCCCCTATCCTATACAGGCCTTGCTTCCCCTTTTCCTCTATAATCGCCCTCGCAATATCTCTTGGGCCGGTAATAGTGCCCCTTAAGGTCAAACCCATCTCAGCTACAGGCAAAACAATATCCTTATCAGAAGAATCTTTAGTTGGAGTGGATACCATCTTCTTTACATCAAATATATCTCTATCCTGGATTATATCGTAATACGCAATCCCTTTTGATTTTGGTTCTAAAAGCGGAGATGAGCCGGCAACTGTACCTGATGGTTTAGGGGTATCATATAGAGTATACCCTATTATGCCGGTAAGTATACCTGAGATCACCCACACAAACAGAGTAATTACTCCTAAAATAATTAGCCATTTAAATCTCTTAATAATGATCATCCCTACCTTTAAACCTTATCAAATCCAGCAAATTTCATGTTAAAACCGCCTCTCCCTTTTGTCAAGGATCTAAGATCAGTAGAATACCCAAAGGTCTTTGACAGCGGTATATGAGCCATAATAGAGTATATCTTGCCTTTAGGATTCAGGGCATCTATACTTGACTTGCGAACGCTCAAATCACCTACTACATCACCTATATACTCTTGTGGAACCAACACTTCGATCTTCATAATCGGTTCCAGAATTGCAGGGGTTGCATCCTTAAATGCTTCCTGAAATGCCATCTGAGTAGCTATCTTTATCCCCAACGGGGTAGTTAGATCATCTATAATCACACCCCCTACTTCTACTTTTACATCTGCTACCTCATAGCCATGTATAGGATCGGAAAGCGTTGCTTCACCCAATCCACCTGTTATATATGCATTCATATCATCAGATACATCTGCAAGTATATCAAATTTATTCCCTTCATGTCTATTGTTAGGCATCAAAGAAAGTTTTATATGCCCATGATGTTCATCTTCCCCGATCACTTTGCTAAAAGACATATCTGAGGTGGCTTTAGACTGTATGGTTGTACAATATAATACCTGTGGTTTGCCTACATTTATATCCACACCAAATGTATTTTTAAGCCTATCCGCAGCTACCTCCAGATGGAGTTCCCCCATGCCTGCGAGTATAATCTGTCCGGTATCCGGATCTTCTTCAGCCTTGAGTGTAGGGTCCTCTACTGTCATTTTTTGCATAGTTGGGAGAAGCTTTTGGGCGGCATCTCCGCTTTTTGGCTCAATAGCTACGTATATAACAGGCTTTGACACATCAATAGGCTCTAAAACGAAGGAACGCCCTTTATCTGTAAGTGTGTCGCCTGTAATTGCCTCTTTTAGACCAACTGTGGCCACTATATCTCCCGGGACAGCTTTATCTATACGCTCCTTGTGGTGAGAGTGCATTCTGAATAACCTGGCTATCTTTTCCGTCTTACCCCTAGTAGCATTATAAACATCAGAGGAGACATGCAAGGTTCCCGAATATACCCTTAAATATACGAGTCTCCTCCCTTCTTCCGTATATACCTTAAATACATATGCACATAGGGGCCCATTAGCGTTGCTTTCTATTTCGATATTCTCATTTGTCTCAAGGTCGTGGGCAATAATGGATTTGCTTTCCGCAGGCGATGGAAAGTAGTCAATGACAGCATCTATTAAAGGCTGAATACCTCTATTCCTTAGAGCAGCACCACAAAGTACGGGGATTATGGTATTGCTAATAGTCGCCTTTCCGATACAGGCCTTTATAAGATTTTCGTCCTCGATGTTCTCACCAGCAAGATATTTCTCCATAATCGTGTCATCTATATCAGCCAGCGACTCTAACATATACTCCCGCGCTTTGGATGCCTCCTCATACACATCTTTTGTTACAGCTCTTTCTTCATAGGTAAGCCCCTGGTCGTTCTCATTCCATATCAGGATACGCCACCCAATGAGATCAACAACGCCACTAAACACGCCATCTCTGTAGTAAGGGATCTGAACAGGCAGCGCATGGGCCTCTAGTCGGTCTGAAATCTGTTTTAAGACCGAGTTGAAATCAGCCCCTACCCTGTCAAGCTTATTTACAAATGCTATCATCGGCACATCGTATCTGCGAGCCTGATACCAAACAGTCTCTGTCTGTGCTTCCACTCCACCTACCCCGCACAGGATCATTACCGCACCATCTAAGACCCTCAAGCTCCTTTCCACCTCTATGGTAAAATCTACATGACCTGGCGTGTCTATAATGTGTATCTCATGATCTTTCCATTTGCAGGTGGTAACAGCAGATGTGATAGTAATGCCTCTTTGTTGTTCCTGCAACATCCAGTCCATGGTTGCCTGGCCATCATGAACCTCCCCCATCCTATGTATCCTTCCAGTATAAAACAGCACCCTTTCTGTGACTGTGGTCTTGCCTGCATCTATATGGGCAACAAAACCTATATTTCTTACCTTTGAGATTCTTTTACCCATTGCTGTAGTTTCCTTAAGGCATCCATTGCGTCTTTGCCGTATATATCCGCACCCATATCTGTTGCGATAGCTTCGTCCACAACAGCCCCTCCTACCATTACGACAAACTCCCCACCATCCTTTAACATCCGTACAGTCTTTCCCATGGACGGAAGCGTCGTGGTCATAAGGGCGGAAAGGCCAATATATCTTACATCGAGAGTATTGGCCTTGTCCAATATGGTTTTGGCCGGGCAGTTCTTGCCGAGGTCTATTACATCAAAACCATTATTTGATAAAATAACTCCTACAATATTTTTGCCTATGTCGTGTACATCACCCTCTACTGTTGCAAGGATAACCTGTATAGGATCAACAACGTCTTCCGGCTTGATGTAGCGTTTTATTACATCAAATGCCTTTTTCATGGCATTTGCACTTGAAAGCATCTGAGGGAGAAAAATGAAGTCCTTATCAAAAAGGCGACCCACCTCTTCCATTGCCGGTATAAGCAGGGTGTTACTTACTTCCATAGGGTCTCTGCCTTCGTCCATGAGTTTTTGTGCCAGAGACTGGCCGGCCAGATCATTTCCCTGGATCACCGCATTGGTTAGAGGATCTACATCAATCTTTGAAGTGCTGCTGGGTTCAACATCGACAGGTTCCGACCGGACAAATCTCTCAATATAATGAGAGGCGTTATGATCTCTTCCTGCCAGGACATTTGAAGATGCAACGGTATCCATCAAACCCTCACCCATTGGATTAATAATAGCAAGATCCAGACCGGCATCGATGGCCATTGCAAGAAATGCACTATTCAAAATAGGCCTTCTAGGAAGGCCAAACGAGATGTTGCTTATCCCAAGGGTAAGATTAAGATCAAAATCCTTACGGATTACCTGCATGATCTCCAATGTTTGCCTTGAAAGCCTTACATCTGAACTCACTGCCATGGTAAGCGCATCTACGTAGATATCTTTTCTTGATATGCCTGCGTCATCGATATATCTAAGAATTTTCTCAAGTATCCTTATTCTCGAAGACACATCTTCCCCAGCGCCTGGCGGACCGTTTTCGTCCATGAGCAACACAATAATGGCCGCGCCATAGAGCCTGGCAAGAGGAAGCAGGTTTTCTAAGGACTTTACATCACCGGATACTGAGTTTATCAGGCTTTTTCCAGGTGGTATCTTTAGTCCCGCCTTTATGACATCAGGGTTAGCTGAATCAATAGATATCGGCACATCCACTATTGATGTTACAGTAAACAGCGCCGTCTCCATCAAACGTGTCTCATCAACTGAAGGCAAACCCATATTCACATCCAATATATCAGCCCCTGCCTCTATCTGAGAAAATGCATCATCTCTTACCCTTCCGAAGTTTCCCTGTTTTATCTCACTGGCAAGGGCCTTCCTTCCTGTAGGGTTTATACGCTCACCAATAATTCTAACCGGCTTATTAGGCCCTATGGCAACATAACTGGTCCTTGATGAAAGATAGGAGGTATCGATATTAAAATTCTTCAAGCCTTGATCACATGCATCTATTGCCTTTTTCAGCGCCCTTGTATGAGCCGGGGTTGAACCGCAGCATGAGCCCATAACCTTGACCCCTAGACCAATGAACTCATCTGCCATAGAGGCCATCTTCTCCGGGGTGTCGGGGTATATAGTAACACCGCTTTTTACTACAGGTATCCCTGCATTCGGCTCTACAATAAAGGGCTTGTCACTTACTCGACGCATCCTTTTCATAACAGGCAGAATTCCATCTCCCCCAAGGGAACAATTTATACCTATAAGATCACAACTTAGAGCAGATAATGTTATAGCAGCTGCCTCGGCTGATGTGCCAAGGGTTGTCCTGCCACTTTTTTCAAAGGTCATCTGTGCCATTATGGGGATGTTAGAAAACTTCCTTATCGCAACGATGGCTGCCTTTATCTCTTTGATGTCACTCATGGTCTCTATACAGATGAGGTCTGCCCCGGCATTTATCATAGCAGAGGCCTGTTCTTCAAATATGGATACAGCTTCATCAAAGCTTAAGCTCCCTACAGGATTTATAAAACGGCCTGTAGGCCCGATGCACCCTGTAACAAACTCCACACCGCCCGCAGCCTTTACAGCCTCAATTCCCCTTTTGTTTATCTCCTCGACGCTGCCTGCAAGCCCATACTGCGAAAGTTTTATTCGGTTAGCGCCGAATGTATTACTCTCCACAATCCGAGCACCTGCCTTTACAAACGAGGCATGTACATCCACAACTGCTTCAAATGCGTCAAGGAGCATGCCTTCAGGAGGCTGCCCCGGCTTGAGCCCTTTATTCATCAGTGCCGTACCTATGGCGCCATCCATCAGTAACACTCTGTCTTTTATTAAATTTCGAAACTTACTATATTTCAAGATCTACCTCGTATATATGTTTCATCTCCTGACCAAGAAAGAGCCTACCTGTATCTATAAACCCCTGTGTAAGGTCTGTGAGATAAAATATCATATCACCGGATCTATTTACATCAGATTTAGACCCCTTCACCAAGGACGGAGCTATCATATCTGCTACCATAGAGGCGGTAGCCCCGGCAGAGTCTACTATCTTGACGTCTTTTCCCATAATCTTAGAGATCACACCTCTTAACAAGGGATAGTGAGTGCAGCCCAGTAAAAGGGTGTCTATGCCATAGGCAACTAATTCAGATAAATATCGCCCTGCTATCATCTCTGTGATTTCATCATCAAAGAGACCCTCTTCTACCATGGGGACAAATAAAGGACATGCCTTTGCTATGACCTCTATATCGGGGTCTATGGCATGAATGGTCCTTTCATATACTTTACTCTTGATAGTAGATGAGGTGCCGATCACCCCTATCTTAGATCCACCTGCAGCAATAGCCGCCCTAGATCCTGACTCTATTACACCAATAATGGGGATATCAAACTCAGCCTTAAGCGCAGGTATGGCATGTGCAGATGCAGTATTACAGGCCACGATCAGCATATCTATCCCCTTTGAGACAAGAAAACCGGCACAGCGCAGTGTATAGTAAATTACTGTCTTTGAAGATTTCGTCCCATAGGGTAGCCGCGCAGTATCACCAAAATATACCATATCTATACCCGGAACCGCAGCCGGCAGCTCTTTAAGCACGGTAAGGCCCCCAACGCCTGAATCAAATACCCCTATCTTATTATGTTTCATTGTCTCCTTAAAAAATTACCTATAAATATCGTTATAGACTGCATTTGTCTATTGTAATTACATCCATGTGTCAAGGTTAGGATTTGGTATCACTGAAAAATTCGTGTAACTACTCAGCTATTTAGGTTGAAGAAAATAGGGCTGAACCATTTCAACCATCTCGCAACCTATCCCTTGCGATTTATTTAAGTTTAAAGATTTATTTAAGTTTAAATAATTTATGTGTTGACAATTAAAGTTTATATGTGTTAAATGCTCAAAACATAGGGAGAAATTATGGCTGACACAGCAGATATGACTATTAAGGAAATCGTTGGATCAATACGGAGGATTGTGAGGTCCATTTCCCTTGATTCCAAAAAAATGGTGAAACGCTTTGGTTTGACCGGACCGCAAAGCCTTGTCCTTAGGTTATTGGCTTCGCATGGTGATCTTTCTTCTGCTGATCTAAGCCGCATGCTCTATGTAACGCCATCCAATATGACAGGGGTCATTGATCGGCTGGAAAAACATGGCCTGATAAATCGAATCAAGAAAGAAAATGACCGAAGGGTGTCCTTGATCGAATTGACGGAAAAGGGAAGCTCTCTGAGCCAAACATTACCCGACCCGATTGAGGAAAAGCTTATTTCCGGTCTGACTTATTTAGAACCAACAGAGATCTTCGGGATCTATTCGGCGTTTAAAAAGGTCGTTGACTTGATTGACGCTGCAGGAATTACTGATACGCCCATAGATGATGATGCAAAAACCTGGAGGGACTTAAAAAACGAGGAGGAACAGTGAACAAAGAGACGCCTAGTACACAGGAGATTTCCGGTTTTCATGTTGAGGTATCAGACGTTGAGCTGATAGACCGTATTGGGTATAGTATCGATACCAAACCCTCTAAGCGGACATTAAAGCAAGTCAAAAAGGCTATCGAAAAGGTTTGTGAAATAGGTAAACCCAGGGCACTGTACAAGATATTTCCAGTACACACCGATAAAAAGTCTGTTCACCTCGGCAGTGAAACCACTTTAAGCGGTAAAAGACTCACACATGTATTGAGTAATTGCGAAAAAGCCGCTGTGTTCGTGGTGACGCTTGGCCCGGAGATTGACCACATCATTAGTAAGGATATGGAAAACAGCCCATCCACAGGTATAATTCTGGACATAGCAGGTTCTCTGGCGGCCGAGTCAGCTGCACAATACATAGAAGATACAATCGCACGCTCAACGCAAGAAGACCATGATATAACCATGCGCTACAGCCCAGGGTATTGTGACTGGCCCCTGGAGGAGCAGGAAAGGCTGTTTTCTGTTTTACCTGCTGACCCTGCAGAGGTCGCGCTTTCAAGCGAGTGCCTGATGCAACCGCGAAAGTCGGTCTCAGGGATTATAGGCATTGGACCGGCTAAAACCATTCGGGAATGCTCAAACGCCTGTGCTAAATGTCCCCGAACCAATTGCCCGCATCGTAGGATATAAATAGATATGCTAAATAAAAAAGAGGCCTTTCAATTGGATAAGCAACAAATTTGCCATCCTTACCAGCCACTGACCCAGGATGATATCCACAAGATCCATGAAACCACCATGAGGGTATTCGAGGAAGTAGGGATACAGGTGAATTTACCTGAAGCGTTGGAGCTTTTCCGCAAAGCCGGGGCAAAGGTGGATAAAAACGACCATCAGATTGTCAAGATCCCCGCAAGGCTGGTGGAGGATCTGATTCAAAAAGCACCTTCGGTTGTCTGTCTTTGCGGCCGTGCTGATAATGGGAGATTTGACTGCGAGATCGGTGGAAACAATGTATATATGGGTACCGGTGGGACTGCTCTGAATGTCCAGGACCCAGGCTCTGATGGTTCGCGAAAGGCCACACTTAAAGACATCAAAGACATATCTCGTATCGTGGAAGTGCTGGACAACATCCACTTTTACATGCTCAATGTATACCCAAATGAACTCCTGGTAGAAGATGTGGATGTCAATCGCTTTGGAACCGCCTTGAATTATACCCAAAAACACATCATGGGGGGGATTTATACAATTGAGGGGGTAAAAAATGTTATCAAGATGGCAGAACACATTGTCGGCAGCCCAAGTAAACTCAGAGACCGGCCTATTATTTCCATGGTGACATGTGTAGTCAGCCCCTTGATGCTGGATGAATATTATTCAAGCCTCACCATAGAGGTTGCCCGCAATCATATCCCCGTGGTGGTTCCGGCAGAGCCCCTTTGTGGCGCCACTTCCCCTGTTACCTTGGCCGGTAATCTGGTTATACAAAACGTGGATACACTGGCCGGGGTTATGCTTGCTCAACTCGCCAATCCAGGAGCTCCAACACTCTATGGTTGTGTCGCGTCTGTTGCAGACATGCACAATATGAAATACCTTTCAGGGGCAGTGGAAATGGGGCTGATAAACGCAGCAGCAGCTCAACTGGCCCAGTTTTACCACCTCCCCTACTATGGGACAGCAGGCATGTCTGATTCCAAGATGAATGACTCTCAAGCAGGATACGAATCAGCCGGCACCAGTCTCATGGTTGCATTGGCTGGTGGAGATTTAATCCATGACGCAGCAGGATTTCTTGATTTTTGCATGACTGTTTCTTATGATAAAATAATCATTGATAATGAGATTATCGGCATGGTTATGCGTGCTGTTAAAGGTATTGATGTAAACGATGAAACCTTGGCATTTGATCTGATCAAGGCGGCGGGCCCCGGGGGTAATTATGCCTCTGCACGCCATACACGTAAGCATATGCGTACTGAACAATATCTCCCTCAGCTAAGTGACAAGAAGGACAGGGATAAGTGGGAGGCTTCAGGCGCAAAGGATACAAGGTCAATGGCCACTAAAAAGGTAGTGAAAATTCTCGGTCGAAAACCTCGAACCTTTATCTCAGAAGAGATCAGATCCCACTTGAAGAAGGTGATACCAGGAGTGAAATTTCCATGAGAGGGATAGCATGCTGATAATTGGTGAAAAGATCAACGCGTCCATTAAATCTGTGGGGCGGGCCATATCTAATAGAGACCAGGAGTTCTTGGCCAACCTTGCCCGATCTCAGGCCGAGGCCGGGGCTGATTTTGTCGATGTAAATGCCGGCGTAGGCCGGGATAGCAGGCAAAATGCAACAGCCATAATGGAGTGGGTGATGGATATAGTCCAGGATGCCACTGATAAGCCCCTGTGCATCGATAGCGATGATCCTTCCGTCTTAAAGGTTGCACTCGATAGATACAGGGGTGAAAAGGTAATGATCAACTCCGTCAATGCCGACCCTGAGAGGCTGGATACTGTCGGTCGCCTGGCAGCACAGCGGCATGCATTCCTGGTGGCCCTGGTTACGAAGGATACAGGTATTCCAAAAACAGCCAAAGAAAGACTGGGTGCCGCTGAGATGATAATAAAGCACCTGGAGCGTGTGGGCGTTAAAAGAGATCGGATATATTTCGACCCGCTGGTATTACCCATTTCCGTAGATTCGTCCCAAGGACTCGTTACGATAAAGACGATTGAGCAGATTAAATCTCTTTATCCAAGCGCCAAAACTATATTGGGACTTAGCAATATCTCCTATGGGCTACCAAACAGGGGTATGATCAACCAGTCTTTCATGCTAATGGCGGCATCGGCAGGACTCGATGCCGCTATCTTGAACCCACTTGATACCAAGTTGATGGGCATGGTCAAGGTTGCGGACATGCTTACAGATAAAGACCCCTTATGTAAAGGATTTCTCAGGGCTCACAGAAAGGGCCTGTTATCAGACTAAAACGCATCGGGTGATAATAAAAAGAGGAGATATATAAAATGCCCAGAGAAGGAATCTTGGTTGACACCCCATATGAAAGGATGACCAAAAAGCAGATAGAAGAAATCCACAAGGCCTCCATGGAGATCTTGAGTGAGCCTGGCCTTATATGTTTCAACAGGGAGGCCGCAGAGATATTTAGTGCAAGCCGGGCAGATGTCACAAAGATTAAGTCAAGCGACCCCCCGGCCTGGTGGGTCAAAATCCCAGAGAAGCTCGTGCTTGGCGCCATCGAGAGTACACCTAAAACAGTCAAACTAGGCGCCGGAAATAAGGATAATACACTTATAATGCATGGCGATGAACCAAGGGTATATTTCATTTCAGGCTCTGAGACCAATATCTGGCTGGATGTTGATATCCAGACATACACCAAAAGATCCGATCCGGATATCGAGATTCGCCTGCCTGAATTTACCCCGCGTCGAGGGACAATTGCCGATCTCTGCAATGCGGCGCATGTCTGTGAACACCTGGAGACACTTGATGGTTTTATACGCACTGTAAATATCCAGGACAAGGATATTACAGATGATAACAAGGACGTCAACAAATTTTTCGCCTGCCTGAACAATACCACCAAACATGTAATGGCCGGACTTACGAACCTGGACCAGCTGGACAATGTGGTGAACATGGCCACTTTGATTGCAGGTGGTAAAGAACAACTCAAGGAAAACCCTATCATTTCGTTTATAACCTGCCTGGTAAAGAGCCCTTTGCAATTTGTTGATGATACGACCAAGACATTTATCGAGATATGTAAAAGGGGATTGCCTGTAGTAGCATCATCCTCGCCTCAGGCAGGAACCACTGCTCCGATCAAGGAGGCCGGTATTATTGCTCAGATAAATGCCGAGGTGCTTGCAGGGATTACATTGGGCCAACTGGTGAATAGAGGGACACCTGTAATATATGGCAGCGTGCCAGTGAGGGCACGGATGGACACCCTGGGCGATTCCTATGGATCCGTTGAGACCAGCCAGTATAACATTGACTGCGCGCAAATGGCACGTTTTTATAAGATACCTAACTATTCTACTGCCGGCGTATGTGACTCGAAGGTGCCGGGACAACAATCATCAATAGAGAGATTGTTTTCAGACATACTAGTGACCTTGAGCGGTCCGCAGTATTTGCACTGTGCATATGGTCTTCTTGATTGCAATTCTGTTTTTTGTCTGCCTCAGGCCGTTTTGGACGATGCCCACTTCCAGATGATCAAGTTTTTCCTGAGGTCACCACAGATCGATAAGATGGAAATCACAGAGACATTGGAACAGATAAGAAAGGTTGTTCAAACCCCGCAAAAGCTTTACATCAGCTATATTCGCAAGGTGATGCGAAGCGGTATACTCTCATCTCCATATCCATTTGAAGGAGACGGGAAAATATATAACGTGTTCGCACTGGCATATGAGAGAATGAACGAACTGCTTGCAAAACCTGTAGAGCATATTGATCAGACTACCACTTCCAGGATATTTCAGGAGATACCTGGTTTGTTGCCGGAATTAAACATATATGAACAAAGGAGCTAATGATGAGTGAAGAGATTATTGCCATGCTTAAAGAAAACGTTATACAGGGAAGAAAGACCAAGGATGACGAAGGGATAGATGAAGAACTAACCGGTACACCCGGTGTAGAGGAGTTGACCCGGTCGGCCCTGGAAACCAATATTCCTGTAAAGGAAATAATCACAAAAGGCCTGACTCCAGGAATGGAGATTGTCGGAGAAAAATTTGATGCCAAGGAATTTTACATCCCTGACATGCTGGCATCTGCCGAGGCGGTAAGTGCAGGTATGGATATCCTGAAGCCACTTTTGGAGGCCTCCAATATTAAAACAAAAGGAAGGGTCGCTATAGCCACGGTAAGGAAAGATATTCATGATATCGGAAAGAGTATCGTGGCAACCCTGCTTAAAGGGGCAGGTTATGAAGTAGTGGACCTGGGGATAGATGTGCCCACAGAAAAAATTGTTCAATATGTAAAAGAAAAAAGACCCGACTACCTGGGGCTCTCTGCTTTACTGACTTCAACGATGGTGCACATGGGCAAGGTAATTGAAGCACTGAAAAAAGATAACCTCAGGGATAAGGTCAAGGTCATAATTGGCGGAGCAGCGGTATCTGAGGAATATGCTCGTGAGATCGGGGCGGATGCCTATTGTGTTGATGGTTTTGATGCAATTAGGGCGCTTGATGGCTTTCGGAAAGCAAACGAATAACGACAACAGAAGATACAATTTAAAGAAAGGATTTTGTTTATGGCGGGAATTGCAGGGATCCGTGGTGACGGTAATAACAAATTGGCTCAAATGCTTGAGACGATCAAGTACAGAGGTCCACACGAGACATGGATATACCAAGATGGTCAGATAAATATTGGATGTGATGAACTGAACCTCGGGGCAGATTGCAAGGATGGATCACATCATACATCCGATGAGAAGCGGGCAGTAGTCCTTGATGGACGTGTGTACAATCAACAAAAGGGCAATAAAACCGATGCAGAGGCCTTACTGGCCCTATATGATAAGTTCGGCACTGGCTTTGCCGGGAAGATAGATGGAGACTTTGCCTGCGCTATATCCGATAGTGGCCGGATCATACTGGCCCGGGACTGGGCGGGTATAAGACCTCTCTACTACGGACATGACAGCGAAGGGAGATTATGCTTTGCATCAGAAGCAAAAAGCCTGGCAGGTATTGCCGATGATGTTAAGGAATTTCCGCCTGGCTATGTTTATTCCCAAAAACTGGGGTTTCAAAATTATAAGACCGAAGCCGCCCAAACCCCTGAATTTGAGGATTATGAGCAGGCTAAAGAGGTAACACATGAGTTGCTTCAAGAGGCAGTAGCCAAACGGATGAAGGACAATGCCGTTAAAGGGATACTTTTAAGCGGAGGGCTGGATAGCAGCCTTATTGCTTACATGGCCTATCAAATAAACCCGGACATCGAATGCTTTACAGTAAGTATGAAAGACGGCCAGGACCTGCCTTTGGCCAAGGACGTAACTAAATACCTGGGTGTTAAGCATCACATATTAATGTTCGGCAAAAAGGAGATAGAAGAGATATTGCCTCAGGCCATCCATCATCAGGAGATGTATGAGGAAAGCTGTGTGCACGGGGCAATAGCCAATTTTTTAGCTGGGCGGTTTGTCAAACAGCATACCAACTGCGTCCTTACCGGAGAAGGGGCAGATGAATTCTTTGCCGGATATGACGGTCAGTTTAAGAAAGGTGCCAACCCTGAAGAGATCGCCGGCATAGTTGATAAACTCATCAATGTTGCACATAATACGGCATTGCAGAGGCTGGACAGATTGAACGCCGCAAACTCCATTGAAAGCCGTACACCATTCCTTGATGCCAAAGTAATGGATTTTTGTATGAAGATTCCCCTGGAGCACAAGATTAACGGCAAGGACCAAACAGGAAAGTGGATCCTTCGCCAAGCATTTGAGGGCTGTTTGCCGGATCACATTATCTATCAGACAAAACGGTTCTTTGCCCAGGGATCAGGCGTGGCATACATCATGCGTGAGCAGGCTGAAAAGCTAGTCTCTGAAGCCGAGCTGGCAGAGTTCAACAAGAAAGAATCAAACCCATGGCTATTTTCAGTAGAGGAATTGTACTACTACAGGATATTTAAGAAGACACTGCCCAACCCTGCCTTTGACAGACTGGTAGGCAGATGGGATCCACTTAGACCATCCTTTTTCCGTGAATGGGAGAAACCGGCTTTATAACTATGTGAGCTGGAACCATGGACGAAAATGTCCTTTGGATAAGCCGTTCTCTCGCCGCTATCCTAGCCGACTCTGAAAAACTCCATTAAAAACGGCACCGTACTATATGCTATTTATCCTATGGTATCTATCAATAAATCTAGATAATCTGATAGAAGCCTTGTTATGAGAAAATTTTTTCTGACAATCTCTTTGCCTTTTTTGCCCATCTCATGTGCCAGGGTGGGATTCTTTAAAATTTCTATAATCCTGTCAGCAAATCCCTGAGTGTCATGAGGATCCAATAAAAAGCCGTCTTGTCCATCCTTTACTTGGAGAGGGATACCACCTACATTTGAAGCCACAACTGGTGTTTCTTTCCATAGTGCCTCGGTTACAGCAAGGCAAAAACCTTCTTTTATGGATTTTTGTATCATAACTGAAGATATCCGCTGGAGGATATTTATAAATATGAAGTTTGAAGCTGCAGGATCGGTTATCAATATTACATCTCCTTTGTCGATTAACCTTTTTGCCTGTCTTTCTATCCTCTCGTACATTTTTACACCTTCAGGGTCATCCGTTGCTATATTACCGCACAGCACCAGCCTGCAATCGACCTTCTCTTTAACGAGATTGAATACCTTTATTACCCCTTCCGGGTCTTTCCATTTATCAAACCTCGATATTTGGGTTATAAGTGGTTTATCCATAACCACACCAAACTTCCTGAGATATTTCGAAATGTCTTTCTCAGGGATCTCCATATTCTTTGAAGAGAGGGGATCAATGGCAGGGTAGACAATCCTTTGTTCCACTGGGAGGTCTTTTTTTATATAGCTTTTATTAGAAAGAATAACCATGTCATATCTGAGTATAAATGAAGAAAGGAATTCCCACACCTTATCATTTGGTTTTGACAAATCTACATGGCACCTCCATATCCATGGTTGTCTCTTTTTGTAAAACTTTATGAGGGGTAAGGGTTGTGGGTCATGTACAATAACACAATCATGGTCTATGTGCGTATATGCAGAGAAGTCTCCGTTAGCCTGGGAATATACTTGTTTCTTCCTTTCAGTAAGGTGTATCGCCTCTCCCTGGAGCGCATTGTGAAATTTCTTGGTTATTCCAAAAAAGTCAGGGTATCCATGTAATGTTCTCCACCCTGCATCAATTCCTATATCGTTCATAAGTGGAATTAGGCTGTTTAAAATCTCTGCCACCCCACCACCCTGATATGTAGAATTAATATTTAAGATATGCTTTCCATAAAGGTTTCTTGCTTTCCTAGATATTCCCCCTATTACCTCATCTCCCACAATTTTCCTGTAATCCTCTAAACCATGCATTACCTTAATCCCCCCTTAGATCAATTCCTTTAATAATGAAACTACATCTCCTGATGATCTCAAATTAAACCTGGCCAGCGAGGGCCCCAACCCAACCCTGATGGAATATCCTCTCTCAGGGAGTACCTCAAAAACATCCTCGTCGGTATGATCGTCCCCTATTGCCAGAATAAAGTTATAGTTTTCCTTATCCATCCATCTAGTCGCTGCCCGCCCTTTATTTACCTCGGCATTCTTGATTTCAACCACCTTGCTCCCTTCTAATACCTGAAGATTAAGGTTAACAGTAAGATTTACGAGATCATCTACCATCTCTCCCGCCCTCATGGCGCTTAATTCAGGATTAGATCTTCGATAATGCCAGGCAAGTGAAAAGTCTTTTTCTTCAATAAAAGAGCCGGGGGTCCTATCCGTGTACTGATCGAGTATCGGTCGTATATTATCTTTCCAATCGTTTGTCAGGGGCTCTAATGTTTCCCATTTTTTATTTTTTTTATCTTTTATCCATGCACCATGTTCAGCTGCAAATCCCAGATTCAGATTACCAAACCACCTCTCCAGGGTATCTTTATCCCGCCCGCTTATGAGGACAACCTCATTCTTTTTGTTTGTAGAGAGTTTTTCAAGCAACCTTAAAAGCGTATCTCCAGGTACTGATTCTTCAGGTTTGCCAGAAAAAGGGATGAGAGTTCCGTCATAATCCAAGAGCAGAAGTCTTCTTTTTGCCTTGCGATAATCATTTACTAACCTTCCTCTTGTTTCGGGGGAAAGTATCTTCGCTTGCAGCTCTTTTTGAAGTGCCTTGGTATGAGACAACCTATCCATAAAATCCTCTGCCCATCGATACACAGTATAACGCTGAATACGTTTTAGCATTGTTTTATTGCGTTGTACCTTCTCATCTTCCGTCATCGCCAGGGCATCTTCTAATGCCTTTACCATCTCTTTATTGTTATTGGGGTTTACAATAATTGCCTCTCCCAACTCCCTTGCAGCGCCAGCCATCTCACTAAGTACTACAACCCCCTTCATATCTGTTCTGGTTGCTAGATATTCTTTTGCTATGAGATTCATTCCATCTCTTACGGGCGTGACAAGACAAATATCAGAAATGCTATAAAGGGCAGCAAGGGTGTTAAATGGTAAAAAGCGGTATAGATACCAGATAGGGGACCACCCCATAGTCCCGTGTTTTCCATTAATATTGCCTACAAGTTCATCCACCTGCCTTTTTAACAGCCTGTAATGCTCTACCTGTGTACGAGAAGGAACCGCA
>JAYEFR010000207.1:0-1909 GCA_034716155.1 Thermodesulfobacteriota bacterium | reverse complement strand
TGTAGTAATTATCATCAATCTTTGCCGGATCAGAAACTTCGTTTAACTTTAAGTTCTCAATTGCCGGCCGCCAGTTGCCGCGAAATCTGCCAAGGCTCCTTGTCCCGATAAAACCGCCTTTGTTCCTTGATTTTTCATCTGTTGAGTATTTTTTTGCCGCATCTTCAAATGTAATCCGGCCATCCCTTATCTCGGATACGATAGACTCCGCCTTTTCTCTGCCATCGATTTTTACCATATTTACACTGTAGAGCGCCTTTTTCAGATAGTTCTCTTTGTGCTTTTCGTAAAACTGTCTCGTCTCTTCTTCGGTAATATTTTTCTTATCTATCTTAGGGACGAGTCTGTCCTGCATTACTTTGAGAAACAGATCGGACATAAAGCCATGAATCTCCTGTCTGATCCACGGATCCAGATGCAGGTTTTCCTTCAGGCCCCTGGCAATAATCATTTCCATGTTCAGGGCATGGTCAAAAACAAATTCAGGGGTCAATAGTTCGGGGTTATTTCTGTACCTGCTCTCCATCTTGAGTTTTTTGTAATGAGCTGCCAGATCCTCTTTTGTAATATTTCCACCCTCGAACCGGACAATCGTATTTTCCGCCACGTCAGACGAACAACCGCAGCAAAAAATCAGGAACATAATTGCAACTACAAATCTCTTCATATTTTCTACTTCCTCCAAAAATAAAAGGGCCTAAAGTGAGCTAAAGCGCCTAAAATGCCTAAAAGTATAAGGTGGGGCAGGGCCACCACCCTACAGATTTGCGCATTCACCATGTAGGGTGGCGGCCCTGCCCCACCATCCAATCTGAAAACTAACAACGATCAACCAGCAACCAGTAACCAGTAACGAGCATCCAATCCCCCAATCCCCCAATCATCCAATCATCCAATCATCCAATCATCCAATCCCTTCACGCTTTCCCGTACATGGACAGCATCCCTGCAATCAATCCCCAGGCCACAAATCCGACAATACTGCCCAAGACAATGATAAGTACCGGCTCAATCATGGCGCTCATCCTTGCAATCCTGGTTGCAAGGGCTTTTTCGTGAAGATCTGCAACCGTTATCATGGCTTTGTCCAGAAGTCCGGAGTGTTCGCCGATTTTCACCATCGCTCCTACCATTGGAGTAAACGTGCCTTCCCCGATAACAGCCGCGGAAAGGGGTTCCCCTGCCAGGACCCTGGAGATCATTTCTTCTATTACCCTCTTTACGGCCAGGTTTGAGATAGTTCCACTGGTTGCCCTTAAAGCTTCAATTAAGGGAATCCCGCTTTCCAGGAGAATGGAAAAAGTCTTTGCAAACTGCACGATCACCCCGTACCGGAAGACAGGGCCTATCACGGGGATCAATACTTTGTACCTGTCCACATAAAATCTCGACTCAGGCACGACCACCAGGATGATTATCGTTGCTATGAAGCCGACAACCGTCATGATGATAGGAATGGCATTGGCCGTTAAAAAATCTGCGGTATCGAGCAGAAACTGGGTATTCCATGGTAAGCTTCCTCCACCCAGCAATGAGGTAAACTTGGGGATCACGAATACTACCAGAAAGATTACTACGCCCACACCAACTACCAGCACTACGAACGGATAAATTAAACTCAAGATCATCTTCGATCTCAAGGCCGCCTTGCTTTCCATGTAGTCGGAAATCCTTTCGAGAACGACATCGAGGATACCGCCCAGCTCTCCTGCACGCACCATGTTGACAGTCATTTCCGAAAACACTTTGGGATATCCGGCAAATGCGTCGCTTAAGGGTATACCTCCTTCAATCTTCATCCTGACCTCAAAGAGTATCTTTTTCAGTTTTCTATTCTCTGTCTGCCCGTGCAGGATATCTATGGATTCTGTTATGGTTACGTTAGATGAAATAAGAGAGGAGAGCATGC
>JAYEFR010000206.1:0-9787 GCA_034716155.1 Thermodesulfobacteriota bacterium | reverse complement strand
ATCTTAATATCTTTGCACTAATGACCTGGTCCTTTTTGATCTCATTTGCTACTGCGCTAATATCATAGTCCTGGTCATCTAACATCTTGGCGATCTTTATAGCAATTTGAGGTATGGGCCGCACATGTGTTATAGTTTGTTTAATATCATCTATTGAGGGAGGGTTAAAGTCCAGATTCTTGTTGGGATCTTGAGTGATAATAGGTTCTATTGATGAGATTCCCGTGGATGCGTCGAATTTTAGGCAACAGGAAAAATAGCCACTGGTCTCCATCTTCTTTATGGCTATGTGTTTGTTTCTGAGTATACTTGTAGCTATCTCTAATGTATGCCCCCCGATATTCAAATTAAGGTCTCTAGGTGATATAGGGCTGACCAAAGCCCCTCCTGCAATACAGGCCTCCATGTCTTTAATCTGAGCACCACGATCTTCCATATATTTTATGAGTAGAGGCGCCCCGGTAGTAGCATAGTATCCCATATCCGAGTCCGGGATGTCTGAGATTGGCTCAGGTAGCAATATGTGGATAATCCCTCCTATGTGATTTTTTTTGTCATACAGGGTAAGCCCTACACAAGACCCCAGATATGCCTTGAATACGCCTTGTCTTCTGATCTCTATCCCACCTGTAGGCACAATAGTTGTCATGTATCTCTATCCCTTACTTAATTAAATATACGTTGTCATATTGTATGCTTATCGGAGACATGTATTCATAATATAATACCATAAGGCATAAGATATTAGCTAGGCCGTCACCTTTACGAAAAATATCCTTAAATGCCCCACCTTGCAGGTGGAGAGCTTCACTCAGGGAAAATTTTCCAGCTAGCCTTTACTGTACGCCGCAATGATTTACCCTGTTAAATCGGCTCCGCCGTCTCGCGTAGCGAGAATTTAACAGGGCGGGGATGCAGTGCAACGCAGAAGTTGGACTTTTTACGAAGCCATCAAGATTGACAGGTATGGCAACAATAATAATATATCCTCAAACAAAGAATTATGATAATTCAGCAGTCAAATGTTTTGCTGCATGCGGGTTAGCTGGTATCAGTTCACATGGAAGGGGATAAGGTCTTAAAAAAAATGTTCTGCTGACCGATTCCTGTGTACGTTAGTTGTTAATTAAATGAGGAGGGCAGGAGGTAATCCTGGTAGTCATAAATATCTTTAGAAATCTTTGCAAAGAGGCTGCTCTACCTTTGACGGGCAGAGCAACTCCGGTCCGGATAGGAAGAAAGAATGATATGGAGGGTTTTCTATGAATATTGATGAGCATTCTTTGATTAGGGAAAACAAGGTCATGGTGGTTGCAGGGGTCTATGATGTGCTGTCCGCAAAGATCGCGCAAAATGCTGGATTTCCTGCCGTGGTGTTGACAGGATATGGGGTGTCGGCAACTTATCTGGGCGAACCTGATTTTGGTCTTTTGACCCAGACAGAGGCCCTTGATGTGGCCAGGCGTATAGTTCAGGCCGTGGATATTGCAGTTACAGTAGATGCTGATACAGGATATGGCGGGCCTTTAAATGTGCAACGTATGGTTCGCGAATTAATAAATATAGGGGCAATGGGGATGATTCTTGAGGATCAGAGGTGGCCAAAAAGATGCGGGCATATGCGGGGGAAAGAGGTCATTGACGCCAGTGAGCATGCCATGAAGATTCGGGCCGCAAGGGATGCAGCTGGAAACACACCATTTATTGTAACCGCACGCACCGATGCCATTGCTATCCATGGCCTGGATGAGGCCATTAGAAGGGCCAGGCTTTATAAAGAAGCAGGGGCTGACATACTGTTTGTAGAAGCCCCTCGCAGTAAACAAGATCTTGAGCGTATTGGGAGAGAACTGCCACCGCCTTTAGCAGTCAACATGATTGAGGGTGGTCTTACCCCTATGTGCAGTATTGAGGAATTGTATGAGATGGGATTTTCCATCATAGGCTATGTGCTTACAGGTCTGTTTGCTGCGGCAAAGGCCCTGGAAGAGGCCTTTACCACTTTGAGGATTCAGGGGGAAAGCTCATCTATTGCCAAAGATCTGATGAGCTTTGAAGATTTTACCAGTATAATTGGTCTGGAAACACGCTATCAGGAAGATGAAAAATATAAGATAAAAGATAAATTAAGAGATATAGATGGATAAAGGGTTTTCAAAACATATAAAGATCATAAATGTGCTATGAAAAGGAGGATTTGCTTATGACTATTTGGATTGCCATTTTGGTTGCTATTATTGCAACTACGCTAATGAATATAGGGCTTGCATTCCAGAAGAAGCAGGCATCAGAGATGCCTAAGATTGATGAGGAGAGAAAGGAAGCGGCGCAGGCATTTGTCCGTAACAGGGCCTGGCAGGCTGGGGTGGTCGGTATGCTCGTTGGCTTTGGCATGTATGCCTGGGTTGCTGGAAAGGCGCCCATATCTATCATTCAACCCACACTTGGCATGGGTTTGGTCGTGCTTGCATTCTTTTCTGTCTTTTATCTTCATGAAAGGCTCGTACCGATAGAGTGGATCGCAGTGGTCAGTATGATAGTTGGATTGGTACTCCTTGGATTGAGTGCGGCTGACGAGGGTTCTGCCGGTGAAGTAAACACAGTAATATTGGTGATAATAACGGCAGTAATACTTGTCATAGTTGGGCTTGCATACATTGCTCGCAGATGGTTAAAGACAAAGAGGGTTAGCCTGGAATGGCTCCTTGGGGTAATTACCGGCCTCTTCATCGGGCTTGGGGCCCTCTTTCTTAAGGCTACATGGAATGCAGGGGATGCAGGCAATGACCTGCTCTCATTAGGGGTTTTTCTGCCGGCAACAATTGTTTTTTTTGTTGGTGGCATAGTTATTATGCAAAGCGGATTCCAGCACGGCACGGCAATGATAGTGGTAGCGCTGGAGTCGGTTGTAAACAAGTTGGTGGCAATCATCGGGGCTATGATAAGCCTGGGTGAATACTTGCCTGAAGATCTATCACTGGCTCTAATGAGGGTGGTAGCATTTATCTTCCTCCTTGGCGGCACTGCTGCACTTGCCCGCTTTGGGAAAAAAGAAGCCGGATAGATGCTTTTTTTGGGTGAAGGTTAGTGGCTTGAAATAAAAGATTAATTTTAGAATGTCTTGAAGGGGGATGATTATGAAAAAGGATAAATTGTATTTAGACCCATCTCAGCCTGTGGGGATAAGGGCTGAAGATCTTGTTTCCAGGATGACTATAGAGGAAAAGGTTGCGCAACTGGGCAGCATCTGGGGGTTTGAATTGCTGGATAAAAGGAGTTTTTCTTTTGAGAAGGCAATGAACCGCATAAAGAATGGCATTGGGCACATCACACGTATTGCAGGGCAAGGGAATTTAACCCCTGTAGAGGTGGCAAATATAGCAAATGCAATACAGAAATTTCTTGTTGAAAGCACCCGTTTAGGTATCCCTGCAATCGTCCATGATGAATGCTGTGCGGGATTTACAGCAAGACAGGCCACATGTTTCCCGCAGGCGATAGGGCTTTCCAGCACATGGGATCCGGAGATTGCCGGGGAAATGACCAGTATCATAAAAACACAGATGAGGGCGGTTGGCGTTCATCAGGCACTCTCCCCTGTGTTGGATGTCACAACAGATCCCAGGTGGGGGCGGACAGAAGAGACCTTTGGGGAGGATCCGTATCTTATCTCTCAAATAGGTGTCTCGTATGTCAGAGGTCTTCAAGGCAAAGACTTAAAAGATGGGGTTGCAGCCACTGGAAAACACTTCGCAGGATATGGGAATTCTGAAGGCGGCATGAACTGGGCCCCTTCTCATATTCCTTTCAGGCAGTTGCGCGAGGTGTTTTTATTACCCTTTGAAGCTGCAATAAAAGAGGCGCATCCGGCTTCTATTATGAATGCCTATCATGAGATAGACGGTGTCCCGTGCGGCAGTTCCAGGGAGCTTCTGACCGAAATTTTAAGAGATCAAATAGGTTTTGACGGTGTTGTGGTCTCAGACTATTGGACGCTTGGTTTCCTTTTCGGTTATCATCGTATCGCAAAAGACAAAAAAGAAACTGCCAGGCTGGCATTGCAAGCAGGTCTGGATGTGGAGCTGCCCGAGGCGGATTTCTATGGGAAATCCTTACATGAGGCAATTGAGGGCGGAGAAATAGAAGAATCCATAGTTGATCCGGCAGTAAGCAGGATACTAAGGATGAAATTCCTGCTTGGCCTGTTTGAAGCCCCTTATGTAAACATAAAAGATATTCCCGCTGTCTTTGATGCCCGTGATCCAAAGAATTTGGCCTGCAAGATTGCCCAGGAATCGATAGTATTACTAAAGAATAAAGGCAACGTATTACCTTTAAAAAAGAACATCAAATCCATTGCAGTGATCGGACCTAATGCAGATAGTTCCCGAAACCTTTTCGGGGATTACTCTTATCCAAGCCAACTGGAAGAGGCCCCGGAATTTGTTGAGTCCACTGGAAATTCAGAGGGCGTTGAGATGCTTTCCGAGGTCAGCCGGATGTTAAAAGAGGATGAAGAAGCAATAGCAAGGGCCTATGTTCCCACCAAGAGTATTTTTGAGGCCATAAAAGATAAGGTATCCCCTGAGACCAAGGTTCGTTATGCAAAGGGCTGTGATGTTATGGGAGGTTCGGAAGATGGATTAAAAGAAGCCGTAGAGCTTGCCGGTAAATCAGAGGTGGCTCTCGTTGTTGCTGGCGGGAAATCCGGTCTGAGGACCGACTGTACATGCGGAGAGTCCAGGGACCGTGCCTGGCTCGATTTGCCCGGCAAGCAGGAAGAATTAGTAAAGGCAATATATGAAACAGGGGTTCCTGTCATTGTTATATTAATAAACGGCAGGCCATATTCCATCAAATGGATTTCCGAACATATCGAATCGATCTTAGAGGCATGGCTGCCGGGTGAGGAGGGGGGAAGCGCAGTTGCCGATGTTATCTTCGGTGATTATAATCCCGGGGGGAAGCTGCCCATATCGTTTCCGCAAACCGTTGGGCAGATCCCTGTGTACTATTATCATAAACCCTCAGGCGGGCGTTCAATGTGGACAGGTAATTACGTGGAGGCCTCCCCGGATGCCTTGTTTCCGTTTGGTCATGGGTTGAGCTATACAGAATATGAGTATACCAACCTTAAAATAAGTCGAAAAGAAGCAGAAATCACAGGGGACGTTGATATCGGTGTAGATATTGAGAATGTTGGGAATTATGCAGGTGATGAGGTTGTTCAACTCTATATACATGATGCCTATTCAAATGTTACAAGACCTGTTAAAGAGCTAAAAGGGTTTAAGAGGGTGAGCTTAAACCCCGGTGAGAAAAAGAGAATTACATTCAGGCTTTTTATCACACAGCTTGGTTTTTACAATCGGGACATGAGATTTGTGGTAGAACCAGGGACAATAGAAGTTATGATCGGCAGTTCTTCTGAGGATATCAGATTAAGCGGATCATTTGATATTGTTGGGGAAACAATGGAGATCAGCAGAATAAAAACATTCTTTTCAAAGGTAAGTGTGAGCGATCTTTAATGCCTTTTTATTATAAACCCGCATGAGCGCTTCGCGCTCACAATAAAGCATGGAAGTATATGTTATCTTCTCTCTAACTCTATCTAAATCGTGAGGTAATCGTAAAGCTAAAACTTTTTTTTGCCTCTCGATTGGTTCAAGATTACTCAGGATTCATTTTCATATAAATAACACTCTCCACTCCTCACTCTCTACTCTTTACTCTTCACTATTTTCATAACGGTCTGGTAACGATACCTGGTAATTTACTCAATTCATTTGACTACTAATAGTATAAATTTTATATATGAGATACTTATCTTCTAAATATTATTAAATAAAATATAAAAGGAGATCTTTATGGCCTTAACTAATGCCCGATCGCTATCTTTAAAGGTCAAGCTTTCCTATGGTGTGGGGGATCTTGCCGCCAATCTGGTCTTTAACACTATAAACTTTTTCCTCATCTATTTTCTTACAGACGTAGTTTTTATCTCGGCCGCACTGGCAGGGGTAGCTATGATGGTCGTGAGGATATGGGATGCTGCAGTAGATCCGGCTGTGGGTTATCTCTCTGACAGGACAACGAGCCGTTTCGGGAGACGCCGCCCATGGATACTCTTTGGGGCATTCCCCCTTGGCATCTTTTTCTTTCTGCTATTTACTAAGATCACCCTCGAAAGTCAGACACTTCTTTTTATCTATATAATCTTTGTATACGCTGTCTTCTTTACTTCATATTCAGTAGTCAATATCCCGTATTCAGCGCTAACCCCTGAACTCACCCAGGACTTTAATGAACGCACCACCCTTACCGGCTATCGGATGACGGCAGCCTTATTCGGCACCCTGATTGCAGCGGGCGCAACAAAGCCTTTAATAGGGCTTTTCGCAAATGAAAGAATGGGCTTTTCAGTTGTAGCACTTGTTTATTCGATTATTGTGGTGCTGATAAACCTGGTAGTCTTCTTTAATGTGAAAGAAAAAAAGGAGTTTCTGAAAAGGGATACCGCCCCTATTCTGGAATCGTACCGTAGCGCAATCAAAAACAGGCCTTTTATAATTGCCGCTGTTTCTTACTTTTTAAACTTTGTAGCGTTAATCATCATAAGCTCTACCTTAATTTACTATCTTAAATACTATATGAAAAATGAGAATGCTGTCAGCACGATCTTTTTGACCCTGCTCCTTACAGCTGCGGCTATGCTTCCCGTATGGGTTTTGATAAGCAGGAAGATTGGTAAGAAATTGGCCTATTGTCTGGGGATGGGTATCCTTGCGGTGGTGCTTGTATTCATATTCTTCTTAAAACCAGATCAGATTGTGCTGATGTATTTCCTTATAGTCGGGGCAGGCATAGGGCTTTCTACCAACTATGTGCTCCCCTGGGCTATTGTTCCGGATACCATCGAATATGATGAACTCTATACCGGAAAGAGGAGGGAAGGTCTTTTTTATGGCCTCTGGAATCTTGGGACAAAGCTGGCCAGCGCTGCAGCCATCATGGTAGTAGGCATGGTGATGAGCCTTACAGGCTATGTAGCCAATGTGCCGCAGTCATCGAATGCCCTTTTAGGCATTAGAGTGCTTATGTCTTTTATCCCAGTGGCTATTATCATAGTTGGGATTGTAGTCTTGTCGTTTTATCCTATTACCAAAAAAAGGTATGAGGAAATACTAAAAGAGCTGAAGATAAGAAGGGGACAAGCCAGCTGATGGGCAGGTCTTGAGAGATTTTTATATGAAAACAGGGAACAGTAAAAGAGGTTTCGGGTGTTAGGTTTTGAGTGTTGGGTGATTAAGAATAGTCGAGAGTCGAAAGAAGTTTTAGCTTCACGATTACCACTAGATTCAACTGATTTTTAAGAGGTCAGAAGACAGAGGGGTGATAATAATTGTTGGCAATGAATATCTCACTTGATAGATTTTCAATTTTCAGGAGGTTTTTTTAATCGTGAGTAATCTTGAGGTAATCGAGAGGCAAAGAAAATTATCTTCACTTTTTACCTCTTATAAGGAAATTGTTTTAAGAAAGGGGTCAAATTATGGATATCAATTCTTATCTTAGAGAGAACAATTTAGAAGTAAAATACATACCCAAAGGCGAGGTCTATGAAGATGCAATAAAGGCCACATCTGATCTGCATTTCTCTGCCGGGGTATGGTATCTTACCGGTCGCCTGGGAGACAGGTTCTCGCCGGTCCAGACGGGTTTGAATATACCGTTGTGGGCTGCAATAGAGTTCCTTTATCGGATAGGGGTAAAGGGCGTATCATTTCATTACCCTGGCGAGTTTTCAGATGAATACGAGGATATTATAATTCAACTTCTAACCGACAGGGGTCTTTCAATTACCTCCATTGCAGCCAACACATTCTCCCATCCAATATTCAAATATAGCGGGCCTGCTGCCTCTGATTCTAAGGTTCGGGGGTTGGCGTTAGAGCTAAACAAGCGTGCCCAGGCCCTTGGGGCCAAGTACGGCACCTTGTTCCAGACCGACTGGGCCGGCAGAGACGGCTTTGACGGCTATTTTCTCTATGATTCTGTTGCTCAATGGGAGTGGACAAGGCAGGCTTACGCAGATATCCTTATGTCTGTAGGCGGGAAGACAGGCATCGCCATTGAATTCAAGCCGTATGATGCCCCTGAACAGTCAGTAATCAAGACCGCTGAAGAGGCGCTCATGATGTGTGAGGAGGTGGAGAATCTTATACGGGAACGTTTGAAAAAAGATGTTGAAGACAAAGAGATCGAGACTGTGTTTGCGCCATACAGGGGCAAGATGGGGGTGAATATTGAGGATGCGCACGTTTATCTCTCTACAAGAAAGGTTTCAGAGGCTGTAGCCAAATGCATCAGGGCAGACAGGCTTTTTCTCAGGCACGAAAATGACTGTGAGGGGAGGATAGATAACGATCGGATCTTTGGGTCTCTGCATTTCTTTGATGCCCTGGAGGCAACATTTGTGCAGTTTAAGTACGAATGGGATAATAACGGCGGCATACATGAGCCCGATATCTTCCCCCAGAAGGATGACCCCTTGAAGGCATATATTCAATCAATAAATGCGATCAATTTCTACTATGCCCTGGCCAAGAGGGTCATGGAAGAGCATGAGGAAAAAGGTATAGAAGGCTTCTATGCCGGCCGCGGTGCCGCAGAGGTCTATTCGAGGCTTCTCGACATTGTTTCCAAGGGGGTGAATTACACACCCATTGACCTGAAGGTGGCGGATATCTTTAGAAAGGATATGGGCCTGTAAATGAGAGTATATCTTATATATTAGGAGGGAAAGATGGCTCCCAAGTGGTTTGAAGACGCGGTGGTGTATCAGATTTATCCCAGGAGTTTTCTGGACACGAATGGAGATGGCATAGGTGATCTGGATGGTATCACTCAAAGGTTGGATTACCTGAATGACGGGACAGAGAACTCTTTAGGTATTGATGCGATATGGATTACCCCGTTTTATCCATCTCCCCAGTATGACTTTGGGTACGACGTGATGGACTATCGCGGTGTAGACCCTCAATATGGCACCATGGAGGGTTTTGACAGGCTTTTAAGACAGGCACATAAAAGAGGGATCAGGATTATAATGGATATGGTGCCGAATCATACATCTCACCTGCATCCATGGTTTCTTGAGTCGCGTTCAAGCAAGAATAATCCAAAGCGAGATTGGTACATATGGCGGCCAAGACCAGAGGGAAGAAAGTATCCCAATAACTGGTTAGGTGTCTTTGGCGGCGGGGCATGGGAATGGGACGTAAAGACAAAGGAGTATTACTATCATACCAGTGTTCCTGAACAACCAGACCTGAACTGGCGAAACCCCCAGGTAAGGCAAGCAATTCTTTCTGATATGGCCTTCTGGCTCGACAAAGGGGTGGATGGATTCAGACTTGACGTCATAAACTGGGTTATAAAAGATAAGCAATTAAGGGATAACCCACATTGTATTGGCCGCAGGCCTTATGATATGCAGCGCCATATATACGACAAGGATAGGCCGGATGCGGTTGATGTTGCAAAGGCCATGAGAAGGCTCACTGACCGCTATAAAGACAGGGTACTCATAGGAGAGGTTGCGCTTGAACAACTTGATTATTCGGCAGGCTCAAAGAGGGCAGCCCCTTACTTAGGAGAGAACGGGGATGGTCTCCATGCAACCTTCGACTTTTCTTTCATGTACTCAAAGTTTAGAGCAGAGAGATTCAAAGATGAAGTGAAGGCATGGGAAGAGGCTTTAAGGGGAAGGGGTTGGCCCACC
>JAYEFR010000205.1:0-1921 GCA_034716155.1 Thermodesulfobacteriota bacterium | reverse complement strand
TTATATCCAAGAGCTTCATAGATGGTTCTATCCCCATCATATTGCAAACCAAGTCTACTCGATATTCCTGCCCTCGCTACCGCCGTGGATAATACTTGTATTCTATCCAATTGTTTTTGGTATTGTGCTTCATTGCGTGGCATGTCTACTCCCCTTGAAAAGCATTCCAGCTTTTCTTTCTCTTGCTAATATATTAAAAGCACCACTTCCTGCATCTACCTGGTCCTTATATGTGCTGAATGGAAAGAAACGATATTCTTCTATTAACTCATGATTCCATTCGCCTTGTAGTAAATGAACGTTTCCATTATTTACCTGCACACTATATGGGTCCGCCCTATATATTTTATCCCCAGTTGGTCTGTCTGCGTGTGCAGAAAAACCAGTAAGGTTTCTTATTGTTGCCTCTGCTGATTCTTTTCCTCCACTTCCAGGCTCTTGCTCAAAATAAACTTGCACTTGCCTACCATCTGCTATAGCCGTTTCACGTATAATCCTTTCTCTTTCCTCTGTTGACCAGCGCCCTCTTTTCACATCCGCTATTAGAAATTTATTAGCTTTTAATTTATACATCTTTAATCCTACCGTATATGCCCCCTTTCCTTCAGAACCAGCCTTATCCCAGTACCGGATAATTTGCTCTACAGTCACGGAAGGAGGCAATTGATGCACAATCTGAAAATGCTCTACCTTAAACATACCACCACCGGGAGGCGTGGGGGTTTGCCCAACTTGCCCTGCATAACCATATTGACCTAAATCCGCTTCCATGTCTTTTAGCACATCCCAATTCATCCTCTCCGGGTCCAAGAGACCGTTTATATATTTACTTGCTAAATTAGCGGGTTTTAAAAATTTTCCATAATTCTTAATCTCTCCTGGTAAACTGATATGTTTTATATTCGCCTTTTTCTTTGACAGAATGTACCCTGAAGGGTCATTGCTATGCAACCGCTGCATTATCAATATTGTAGGGGTTACGGCTTTATCTATTTTCCTGGTGGATAAGGTTTGATCAATCCACCTATTCGCATTTGCTATTTCCACCTCGCTAACTGCCCTATTTGGGTCCAGCGGGTCATCAATTAATAATATATGCCCATGAAAACCTGTCAATGTCCCTCCCACAGATGTACTATATCTATTGCCCCCGGACGTAATGCCATTACCAAATCTTTTAATGACCCTAAAATTTGACTTCGTATCTTTATCTGCTTTTACAGCTAATTCCGGGAAACACGCCCTAAACTTTTCAGAACGTATTAAATCCCTACTATACTCAGCACTTTCCAATGATAAAGCACCGGAATAACTTGCTGTAATAAACTTCATCCAGTACCACCTTAACCAACACCAAATAGGGAACATTATCATGAATGTAGTTGTTTTGGTTGTGCCTGGTGGAACGTTTACAATTAAATCATGTAATTTTGGTTTATTCTCTGCTACTCTCTCCGCAATGGCCTGTAGTTCACTACAGAATAATTCTATATGCCAATTCGGTTTAAAAGCGTCATGTGATACTTCATCCCAGAATTCCTTCATAAAATAAAATAAGGACCGACGGCAAAGTTCAGCAGTAATTTGGTGTGGGTTATTAAGGATGGCTTTTTTTAATCTATCCTCAGGAAAACTTTTATGTTGTAAAGCAGTTGAAGATTCAACCTGCATCATCATCCTCTGTATCCTTTTTGGCTTTTTCTCTCATGATTAAACCAAGCTTCCGTGCTAAAATCAATTCTTCTGTAGAAATGTCTGATAAGTCAGTATGGGAAATGAGTTCTGTGCGAATTGTTTCCTTCTCTGTAGATTCACCCATAGCTAATTTACCTGCCTTCTGATAATTCACTAAAGCTCTATCTAATCCATCTATATCTTCTATACTTATATATTCTCCCTGTTTAACTTTCTTAAAAACTTG
>JAYEFR010000204.1:0-9854 GCA_034716155.1 Thermodesulfobacteriota bacterium | reverse complement strand
CAGGCAAGGATACCAACGGCATGAATTTGCTCGTGAGGGAAGGTCTTGCTGTTATGGTAGGTGGTGAGCTGCTGGATAATGAGGAGCTCAAGGATGCCTTGGGGGGGATGATTACAGATATGCTGGATATTGAGGTAAGTGTGAACGAGCTCAAACCCGCTAACAACAAAAACCTTGGGAAAGAGGGAGTGATAAAACTAGGACTTAAAGCTTTAGGTTTTTTACCCGTAACGGGTGATTTAATTATTACAGATACTAAGGAAACTAAAGATGGTGAAATCGAGAGAGGAATTTTTATAGACATTGAAGATGCCAATCCCTTAGGTGCATTGGTAAAGCTTTTGGCTTTCCCTATGGACATGTCCATGCCAATTGAACTGGATATGGTAGAGCTGATCTCAGGTTTCCTGGGCGGAGGTGGTGATGAGACATTAGTCAAGTATATATTCCCCAACCTCTATGGTTTACCCGAGGAAATGCCCGATCCTGATCCTGATACTTCCTTAGGGGAAGTTGCTTATACAGCCATCGGCGGAGGCCTGTATGTGGCTGATGGGGCCGATGTAGATATAGATCCATCTGGGAATGCCATTTTCCCAGATGTAAGCCTGTTTGAGTTGCCTGAGTCTTTGGATCTGGATAAAATCAGGCCTGATGAGACGTATAATATGGGCCTTGCGTTTTCCCAGTACAATCTCAGCCAGGTCTTAGGCGCGCTCGTAGATGGCCTTGAAATTCCCATCAGTAATCCACTCATACTTGCCGAGATACCCATTGCCATACCTGATTTGTCTAATACATCCCCTGGTACTAGCCAGAAGCTCGTGATATCCCTTAATCCTAATGGCATTGTCCTTGACCTCAGGGCATCTGTCCCGCGTCTTATGGCAAATGATGTGTGCATTCAGTACATTCAGGGTGCTGATGCCATGTGGGAAATGTCTCTTGATATCAGCCTCATACTCGATATTGGTCTGACTATAAAGGATGTGGAGGGGGTTGCGCATATCTTCCTCGACCTCAATCTAGAGCCTCAATCCGAGTACATCCATACCCATGTGATGTGGGATAATATGGGGATAGGTTGGTTTGACCACTCTGACTTTGCAGATATACTCGTAACCGCACTTCCAGATATGCTGGGTGATGGTACTGGTGGCCCTCTATATTCCGTGGATCTCTCAGGTTTAGGGATGATGCCCAAGGGCTCTGATCCTGGGATAATCGACTATGGTGATGGGAGCTGCTTCCTGAAGTTGGCGCTGGAGAGTTTTGATGTGGCTGGCCTCTTAGGTGATGAAGGCCTCACTTGTTTTATCAATACTGCAACCGCATTTTGAGCGATGGGGGGTTTAAATACCTGAGACAATAGTAGTATTAATTATATGAGGAGGTTATATGAAGCTGATCCATAGATTTTGTTTATTATTGATAGTCGTTATCCTTTTCCCAGGGTTGGTATTTGCAGTTGATGACTTCTTTAAGTACAAGGATGTAAAGTTTCATCTAAAGGGTGATTATCAGGCCTATGGTAAGTATTTCCATGAACGTGATATAAATGGTTATAATGGGAATGCTACAGGTACCAATCCTATTACAGACCTACCTGTAAGGCTTCAGACAGATAAGACAGAGCGCTGGCTTGAGCATGAGCTTAGGCTTTACCCCTGGATAGTGTTCAATGACAAGCTTGAATTCCATATGAGGTTTGATGTGGGCAAGTACATATTCCAGTCCGACTATGCTGACAGGATTTACACCACGAACGACACCTGCGTATTTTCAAATGATTTGCAAAGGGCAAAGGACGATTATGAAAAGATCCGTGCGGAAGAGGCATATGTGCAGATGATAACCCCTGTCGGCCTTTTCGTTGTGGGCAGGTTCGAGGATGGTAATCACGGTATTGTCTACGGGATACAGTTGCCCCAGATCCCAAAGTGGACATTTGCCATTGCATGGAACAAGAAGAACGAGGGCAAGCTGGATTATGAAAAGCCCTATATAGATTATCTCCATTGTCCCCAAATGGACTACATGGACAGGGATGACCAGAATGAGGTTCGTGCTATCTCCATATGGGAGGATAAGGATAAAGGTATTTATTCAGAGCAGTGGCTTGACTTCCGTCTTGGGGCCAGCCACTCAGGTGCAAAGAATATGCATATCTGCATGCCGCAGTGGAAGTTTAAGTACAATAAGGATGGTAAGCATATCTTTGCCTTTGTAGGTAGTGGTATGGGTAAGATTGCGGAGCTCACAAAGATGCCGGAGGCCAAGGATATAAAAGATCTGGTTAGCAATGGTATCACATTAGCTTCGTTGAACCCGGGGTATGACTTCCCCCAGATACGGGTAAAGGATATGGGCCCTCCGGATGGTCTTCTTAATACGGTGGGCGTTTGTATTATAGGGAGCTATGACATAGGTAAATTCTCACCCGAGGTCGGTATTACATATCTACCCGGGGCTGAGTCATACGATGACGTATCTACATTCGCGTGGGATGAGTTTGAGCCGCAGGGGTACAGGACCCCTCGGCATATGAAGACCCTGCTTTTAGGTGAGATTGAGGATAAATACTTTTCTGTACTTGCCACCTTTGCATCTCAGCAGGCATATGATCAGGATGATATATGTTTTCAGAACTTAAGTTTTGTAAAGGCAGGCACTACATATCGCATAACAGATAAGTGGGAGGTATTCGGGCAGGCCTTGGCTGCCTGGCGTACCAATACCAAGTACTATGAAGGAAAGAAAGAGGGTAGTTACTGGGATTTCTTTCCGATTATGTATGCTCTAAACAATATGACAACAAACGCGGATGGTGAGACCATAGTGCCTTTTGTGTTTAAGAGAAAGGATACAAGATATTATCAAAGTATAGATAACTTCCTGGGCTTAGAGATCGATGGCAGGCTGACATATAAGCTGTTTGATGGCCTTGATGTATCTCTGCTCGGCGCATATTTCAGCACGGGTGATTTTTATAAGGACGTACTCACGCCAAAGCCGTATGTATTGCAATGGGTTGATCAGGATGCAATGGCACCAGTAGGGAGCCCGATCGATATAAAAGGCCCTTACGGATATTCAACCTTTGACCTTGAGGATGCATGGACTATCCAGCTTAAGGTGGACTTTAAGTGGGAGATATAAGAGAGTCGAGAAGACAGTCGACAGTCGGAAAAGAATAGTCGTCAGTCGTCAGTCGAAAAGACAAAAGATTAAAAGAGAGTCGAGCAGTCTAAGGGATAATTCATAGATATAAGGCAGATGCGAAATCTTGCGTCTGCCTTTTTTTCCGCAGATTTCGCAGATTACACGGATTATTCTAAAATTTTCAGAAGGCATAAAGAAACGAATACATCTTGACAGATATCTCTATTCCTGGCTTTGATATTGCCAGGATGCGCTTGGTTGTATTTTTTATTATATCCATTATATTGCATACAATAATCTTAAGTATGCCATGGCAGGTGATGGCCAGGCCAACTGTACATAATATACAGGGAAAGACAGTGCCTGTAAGATTAGTGGCTCAGGCAATAAAGGATATTCCTTACGAAGCCCCTGGGATCTCATTCGATGTAGAAGGCCATGTAAGCGCTGATTATATAGAGCAGTTAAAGGCAAGGATATTTAATGCATGGCAGTATCCAGAGGTTGCTATTATCAATGGCTGGGATGGCAAAGTTTTGATCTCATTTGCCATAGATAATAGGGGAAGGCTCTTATCGCTTGATATACTTACAGGTTCTGGTCATGATCTATTGGATGATGCAGCACTTGTTGCCATTAAGAGGGCAAGTCCGTTTGGGGCATTTACTGAGGATTTAGCCACAGATACCATTAAGATAAGGGCCGGATTCTTATACGTCCTTGATTGAGGCCTATTAACAAAGGATTAAAGTATTTAATCAAAGGATCGACAAGAATGATATGGAATCCATAAAAGGTGCAAATGTTGCTCCATACTTGGTGCAGATAGCAGCTAAGGCCATGCAAAATCAGACTGACATAGCAACAGCAAGGGCAAAGCTGGCCTTAGACACCCTAAAGGAATCAGGCGAACTGCTGGTAGAGATGATGGGAAAGATTGGAAGTACGATAGATACCTATGCATGAGCGTCTCACGTAAGTTCTCCTATCAAAGTTCCCCCCTTTATTTAGCCTTTCCGGCTATCGATTATTCTTTTATTCTTTTAATCTTTTGTCTTTTCGACTGACGACTGTCGACTATTTTTTCCCGACTCTCGACTGTCCCATCGACTCTCGACTGACGACTGTCTTTTTGACTGTCGACTGTTGACTGCTGACTGTCCCATTCGACTGTCTTTTTACCCTTGCGCATCTCTTTTCTTAAGACTAATATCCTGGCATGCGTTTCTTGCTTACTAATGATGATGGTATATATGCAAGGGGTTTGGCTGCTATAAAGCAGGAATTAGAGAAGTTGGGGGATGTGTTGGTGATCGCCCCTGTTACAGAGCAATCAGCAGTGGGACATACCATTACCATTTCAGACCCTTTAAAGGTGATGCCTATTCATCGCGCAGGGGAGTTTTATGGTTATGGCATTACCGGTTCTCCTGCGGATTGTGTGAAGCTGGGTATATCATGCATTATGGACTCGCCGCCGGATGTAGTAGTATCCGGTATAAATAAGGGGGCGAATGTTGGTATAAATGTCCTTTACTCTGGTACGGTCTCTGCCGCAACAGAGGCCTTAATCCTTGGGTTTACAGGTATAGCCTTATCTGTGGATAATTATTTAGACCCTGATTATTCTGCTGCAAGCCTATTTGGCTCCAGGCTGGCGCATACCTTGGCAATCAGAGGTAACCCCCTCCCATTTGCATTGAATGTGAATTGCCCCTCTGTTCCCATAGAGGAAATAAAGGGTGTAAGGATCACGAAGCAAGGCAATTCCAGGCTTACGGATAAATTTATCAAAAGGACGGATCCAAGGGGCAACACGTATTTCTGGCAGGCGGGAAGGACTGTGATGATGGATAATACTGAAGATGAGACCACCGATGCAGTATGTCTGAAAGATCGTATAGTCTCTATTACCCCCATATATTATAAGCTGGGGTGGATGGGGGATATTACCATCCCTGACGATCTTGATTTAGAGGGGCTTTTGCGTGGGGCTTGATCTCCTTGAGACCAGGATAGGCTATGTCTTTAAGAATAAGGATCTATTAAAGGAGGCCATGACCCACCCTACATTCGTTAATGAGCATAAGGAGTTGACCTTAAAGGATAATCAGAGGTTAGAGTTTTTAGGCGATACAATAGTAAATACAGCCATTACAAGACGTATATTTAAAAAATTTCCCGATGCTAGAGAAGGGGAACTTACCAAGATTCGAGCATCCCTTATAAGTGAGGCAGCCTTATCTGAGATTGCGAGCAGGCTTCATATAGGTGATTTTCTTTATCTGGGTAAAGGTGAAGATCTGGGTCGAGGGCGGGGGAAGTCCTCTATCCTTGCTGATGCGTATGAGGCATTGGCTGGGGCTATATTTTTAGACAGCTCATTTGATAGGGCATGTAAGGTCATAGAAAGACATTTGGATGCTGTACTGGATTATATGGAAGAGGTGACTAATGCAGACTATAAAAGCACCTTTATAGAGTATTGTCGCTCGAGATATAAGTGCATGCCGGACATAGTCCTGGTGGATGAGACAGGTCCGGATCACAGTAAGGTGTTTGTTATGGAGGTCATTGTAAAAGGCAGGGTTTTGGGTCGGGGTGAAGGTAAAAATAAGAAGCAGGCTTCCCAGATGGCATGCAAGGAGGCTCTGGAGTCATTAGAAGATATCCAATGAAGGCTCCTCTTGTTATCCCTGTATTTGTATCTAATCTGGGCTGCCCTCACAGGTGTATATTCTGCGATCAGAGGCAATTTGCCGAGCCTGCACCTCCGGAAGCAATTCCAGAGATTGTAAGGAGATATATCTCCTTTTCTTCTTCATCAAGCCACAGAAGAAAGATAATAGCCTTCTATGGGGGGTCATTTACAGGCATTGATAGTACCTTATTCGATCGTTACCTGAATGTCGCATCCGCACTGGTAAAGGAAGGAGTGGCAGATGCCCTGAAGGCTTCTACCAGGCCTGATATGGTTTCTGAAGAGATTCTAGATAGGCTTATAGATGCAGGTTTCGAAGAACTCGAGTTAGGGGTTCAATCCATGGACGACAGGGTATTAAGGGCGAGCCTAAGGGGGCATACCAGTAGTGATACGATTAGGGCTTTAGGGTTGATAAAAGGGTCAGGGCTCAAAGTTGGCGTCCAGATTATGCCGGGGCTGCCTGGAGAGAACAGGGCAAGCTTTAGACATACAGTGGATGTTATAACAGGGCTGAAGCCGGATACAGCACGGATATACCCGACGGTCGTCATGGCGGGTACCGCACTTGAGAAGTTATATTTAACAGGCCGCTATCGCCCGCTGAGCATCGATGAGGCCATACTCAGGTCTCTGTTCGCCTATATAAGGCTTACAGGTTATGGCTCTAAGGTGCTGAGGATGGGTATACCCCAATCAGATAGATTAAATATTGTAGCAGGTCCGTTTCATCCTGCGTTTGGTTTTCTGGTGAGGTCAAGGGCATACAGAATCATGGTAGAGACACTGATCGAGCGTCTTGGGCCGGGTATTACGGTCTGTGTGAATCCTAAGCGCCTGTCGGAACTTTTGGGTCTAAAGGGGGAGAATATACGAGAACTGGGATTTTTGTATGAAGCAGAGCCCCTCTTAGAACAGGATTCTGTTTCTGTAAGGACAAAGGCAGAAAACACTTGCCTATATTTTAAGGATATTATAGATTTTCTTCTATGAACCCTGATGTCTTAGATGTCCAATCTATACCTGTCCTTCCGGAGTTGGCCAGTCGTGTCTTGAAGATGGCACTTGAAGATGATGTATCTATAGTCAAACTTGCATCTCTTATAGAAAAGGATCAGGTGCTTACCGCAAGGACACTCTCTGTAGCTAATTCAAGTTACTATAGGCGTTCCCGCAGGATATATACTGTAAGGGATGCAATAGTTGCAATGGGCATGGAAACAGTGAGGGTCATAGTGTTGGGCATGTGTGTGCTTGATATGTTTCCTCAGATAAAGGCATCGAAGTTAAATTACAAGGCGTTCTGGAAACATTCTATTGCATGTGCTGTGTATGCAAGGGCCATGATGGAGGCAATAGATACCACATTAAAAGAGAAGGCCTTTTTTGCAGGTCTGCTTCATGACATAGGGAAGCTGGTACTGAATCAGACCATGACGGATGCTTATGGTAATGTCCTTGATAAGGCAATGGATGTGAGCAAACCCCTCCTTGATTTTGAACAGGAAATTTTAGGCATTAACCATGCAGAGGTTGGCAGATCCGCATTATCACAGTGGAAGCTGCCAGAGATTTATGGAGAAAGCGTGGGGTGCCATCATGCCCCGATGAAGGTTATTGATGATGATCAGTACAGGATATCCGGTGTGGTGCACATAGCAGATGCTATAACCCATATGAACTGCATAGGTGCCTCTGGAAACAACTTTCCTCAGAAGATAACAGAACCCCTCTTAAAACGATTTGGCCTTGGGTTTGATACCATGGATGATCTTATGAACCGTGTGCCTGGGGATATAGAGACTATTTGCGCTGATATTGGCCTGGATATGCCCCATGAAGGATTGTTCAGGTTGGCAAATAAGGCCGGCATGAAACTATCGAGCCTTGCAGTACAGCTTCGAGAGCAAATTGTGGTGGCTGATATAGAAAATAGACGTTCAAGTATACTCATCAGGCTGCTTGAGGTGCTAAATGACTCAACAAAATTTGCAGATGCCCTGGGAAAAGGGGCCGAGGTATTACTTGACGTAGGGCTTATAAAGGGTTTCCTTGGTGGTCTCAAGTTGAAGGGTTCGAATCTTGTGTATGAAGTTACAGAGGAGAAATCAGGGAGATTCCTTCAGGTTGGAGAGGAACAGCTCAAGGGGATGTTTCTCTCCGGTAATTATCCTTATGGGGCGAGCTTGCCTACAGGGGTCTTTGTGTATCTTGATATTAAAGATGATGAATTGATTAATGATCAGGGCTTTTTAAATGCCGTTATTGGGGCTATGTCTTCAGCGCTTATGCGTATATACTCTGAAGATGTAAGAGCCAAGGGAGAGGCTGCATTGAGGAAGGCGCTTTCCAGTGCATCCATGGAGAAACAAAAGGCAGAGGATATGCTGGGGCTGAATAAGGAGTTGATAAATGCATCTCCCGTAGGCTTGTGCCTGATAGATAGTAATGGCTTGGTTGTTGTAGAGAACAGAATATCTTCCGAGATAAGGGCGTCTGTCGGTATTGATAAAAGGGACATAATAAAGGTGGTTAAGGACTCAGGTTCTATCCCTAAGAAATTGAGAGATGCGCTATCCTCAAGGGCCGAGGTTGATATATCCTGGGAAATAGATTCAAAGACATTCAGGTTTATTACAAAACCTGTGAAGATAAACAAGTGGTTGCTGGTTGTTATGTGGGATATAACAAAGGATATTGAGAACCAGAAGAGTATGCTTGCATATGCAAAGATGAGTATAATAGGGAATCTTGCTGCATCCATGGCCCACAATATGAAGAGCCCACTGGGCGCTATTCAGGGTTTTGCCAGGATGATAAAGGACGATATGGGTGGAGGGAATATCAGGGTTTTGCGTGGCGACAAAGAAGATGAGGATTTTCCTGGTATGATAGATTCCGTAGTTACCGGTACGGAAAATGTACTAGACATTGTCAATCGATTATTAAGTCTGGCCAGGAGGTGGGAAGGGCCTGTAGAGGATGTAGACCTTGCATACCTTTTAGACAATATCTTTAATTTATTAGAATCCCAGGCCAAGACTTCCGGCGTAATTTTGAAGAAGGAATTATATTGTACCAGCGTTCATGTAAAGGCTCAGGCTCTAGAACAGGTTATTATAAACCTGGTGATGAATGCGATAACGGCATCTGCTTCCGGACAGGAAGTAGTGGTGAGGGCATCAAGGGCTGAGGACGAAGGAGTTATGATCTCTGTGAGTGATTCAGGTGTAGGCATGGATGATAAACAGATATCAAGGGTTTTTGAACCATTGTATACAAACTGGCCTGCAAAGACAGGGATGGGTTTAGGCCTTTCTCTGGCCGAAGATATAATAGATACAATGGGAGGAAGAATCCGGGTGGAATCCAAGCCGGGCAAAGGCTCTACATTTTTTGTGTCTGTACCGGAAGGGTAAAGGTTGATTATGAGAAAAAAGATCCTGATAGTAGAAGATGACCCTATCTTCAGACATTATCTGTATCAGGTTCTAAAGTATGATTTCGATGTTACAGTGGCAGAAGGGCCTCTGCAGGCGCTTGGTGTTTCCCGGCAAAACAAGTTTGGCCTGATGATCACTGATCTGAGAATGCCGGACATGGATGGCAGAGAGCTTGTAGAAAAGGTTCATAAGGATATAGATCCCCATCTTATGGTCATAGTTATTACGGCATATGATGATGACTGGCCAGTGGATAGCGCTCTTTCTACCCATGTCTTCAGATATTTGAGAAAGGGATCCTTCCTACCAAGCGAACTCAAGCAGAACGTAAACAAGGCATTCGAAGTAGGAGAATCTATAGTCACCTTAGAGGATTACAGAAAGCGGGCTAATTTAGCAGAGACTATCTATAAGGATATCTTTGAAAAGACGACGGATGCCCTTTTCATTACAGATAGTGATCTTAAACCCATAACTATAAATAAAAGTTTTACCCAATTGAGCGGATATACATTTGATGACCTCAAGGAGATGTCCTTTCTGGAGAT
>JAYEFR010000203.1:0-41106 GCA_034716155.1 Thermodesulfobacteriota bacterium | reverse complement strand
ATCCCCACACCCGAGCCCAAAGATCATAACGAAAAATTATTAGAGATGCTATCCCGATTGAATATCTGCTCAAAGGAATATATTGTCCGCCAATATGACCATGAAGTCCAGGGCGGCTCTGTGATAAAACCCCTGGTAGGCCTCGCTTTTGATGGCCCTTCTGATGCCGCAATAATAAGGCCTGTCCTTGAAACCATGGAAGGGGTTGTGGTATCAAATGGCATTGTCCCCAGGTATTCAGCCCTTGATACATATCACATGACAGCATGCGCCCTGGATGAGGCCTTGCGTAATTATATATGTGTTGGGGGTGACCCCGATCACTGGGCCTGCCTGGACAATTTCTGCTGGTGCGACCCAATCCAGAGCGAGAAAAACCCAGATGGGCCATATAAGCTTGCCCAGCTGGTAAGAGCAAACAAGGCGCTTTTTGATTACACAACTGCATTCAGCTGCCCCTGCATCTCTGGTAAGGATAGTATGAAAAACGATTACATCATAGGAGATACAAAGATATCCATACCGCCAACTATACTGTTTTCTGTAATAGGGAAGATCCAAGATGTTAAAAAGGCCGTTACTATGGATATAAAGAACCCTGAAGACTTGGTATACATACTCGGTATTACAAAAAAAGAGTTGGGCGGCTCTGAATACATTGCGTCCTGCGATACGGTGGGGGGTTCTGTGCCAAAGGTAGACGCTGTAACCGCCAATAGGCGCTATAAAACCCTTTATACGGCAATACAAGCGGGTTTGATTGCCTCAGCACATGATATATCAGATGGAGGCTTGGCTATTGCTGCTAGCGAAAAGGCCTTTGCCGGTGGATTTGGCCTTGAAATAGACCTGTCCATGGTCCCTATAGAAAATGCCCTTACTGACACGGAGGTCCTCTACTCAGAGACTCCCAGCAGGATCCTAATTGCTGTGTCGCAAAACAATAAAGATCACATCGAAAAGATTTTTGGTGGCGATGCCGTTTGTATAGGAAAATCAAATAAAGATACAAACTTTAAGGTAAACGGCCTTGACCAAAAACCCTTGATAGATGCTGATATATCAACTCTAAAAAAGGCCTGGAAGGCTACACTGGATTTTTAAATATGGACATAAAGGCGCTTGTTATATCAGGGAACGGTACAAACTGCGAAATGGAGACGGCATATGCATGCAGGCATGCAGGCGCAAATACAGATATCGTCCATTTAAGTGACATCTTAAACGGAAACTATAAGATAACTGATTATCAGTTCTTGTGCCTTGCCGGCGGGTTCTTAGACGGTGACGACCTGGGCTCGGCCCAGATAGAAAGTATACGCCTGAAATATGCCGGAATAAAAGGAAGCGGCCCTGCTTTATTAGAGGAGATAATAGCCTTTATAAATAACGGCGGCCTGCTTCTAGGGGTGTGTAATGGCTTCCAAACGCTGGTAAAGGCCGGCCTGCTTCCAGGTAACCCGATAGGCAAAAGGCGAGTATCTATAACCTTTAATGACTCTGTTCGTTTTGAGGACAGATGGGTCAGATTGGTGATAAACAAAAAAAGCCCTTGTATATTCACCAGGGGGCTGGATCATTTAGATCTGCCAGTAAGACACGGAGAGGGGAAATTTGTAACAGATACACCAGATACACTAAAAGAAATCATGGAAGGGAGCATGGTCGCCCTGTTTTATGCTGATAAAAACGGGGCTCCAACCATGACATACCCGGACAACCCCAATGGGTCTGTAAAGGCAGTAGCAGGGTTATGTGATTCAACAGGGCGTATATTCGGGCTTATGCCCCACCCGGAGGCCTACACCCATGCAACAAACCACCCTTTATGGACAAGGATTCCCCTCCCGGAACGGGGACAGGGCATGGCTATATTTGATAATGCAACCAGTTTTCTAAAGGGTATAGGATAAAACTCACGCATGGCTTGTCCATGGCTACTGTTTTTTGTATGTCCCCCCTGATTCAACCCTCTTTTTTATAGCCCCTATATAGCCTGGCAAGGTGCTCTTTACTATAGCTCTCTCTGCAAACCCCGGCAGAGGTATCGAACTTTCCACAACAGGTGCATAATAATATATGGTCTTTCTCCCGCCATCGTATGGCTCGATGTATTCAAAGCCTTCTATATTTTTAAGGCCGGCGCTGGGATATTTAATGTCGACTCCCCTTTTTTTATAGACATCTGCCTTTTCCTTCGTAACCAACTGCCAGTCCTGCCGAAGGCCGACCTTGTTGAATTTAACATCCAGAGTATAGCTAACCCCAAATAGCGGCACGCTTAATCTTCCCGCTATAAGTGCCCTTTTTGAGAGGCCTTCCCCGCTAGATTCGATAACCTGCTCTGTCTTGTAATACTCCAGGCTTGGCACAAATTCTCCCATGCTATCCCAATCTTCAAGGACTTCCCATACCTTGGTTGGGGGCGCATCTATAAGTATTACCCCAACAACCCTCTTTTTTACTCCCTTGCCTTGTATACTATACTCCTTAACAAAAATCTGGAGTTTCCCGGCTTTAAGCTTCGCTTCATCTAAGGTTATATCCGCCTTCCCAATCTCTTGCCCATACGCACATATACTCAGCCCCAAAAATAATCCCAGGAAGCCGGCCAAAAATAATATCTTTCTCCACATCCTAATGAAAACTGTCCCCTGATCCCCGACCCCTGGTTTCATATAATCCCTTGCCTATCCTTCCTGCTCTATTGGCTCTTCACTGACATATTTTGTAAAATCTATTATCTTCTCGTCCTTCCTTAGCCGTATAGCCCTAACGCCTTGAGCAGATCTGCCTGTAATCCTGATCTGAGAGACAGACATCCTTATAATCTGCCCGGAGCTGGATATTATCATAATATCATTAGCCCGGTTTACTATCCTTAGCCCTACCAGGTTTCCTGTCTTTTTTGTAATCCGAACAGTATATACACCTTTCCCTCCTCTGCCCTGAACATGGTACTTTTTTACACGCGTGCGCTTGCCATAACCATATTCCGTAAGATTTATAACATAGCTATCCGTATCGCTTATGACATCCATTGCCACAACCTCATCTTCCTGGTCCAGCCTTATAGCCCTTACCCCCCTTGCCTGCCTGCCCATCACCCTTACTGCCTTGCCTTCAAATACAATGGCCTTGCCAAATTTTGTTGCTACTATAATATTTGAACCGTCAGTAATAAGCCTGGCTGCAATCACCTCGTCACCCTGGTCTAAAGCGCAGGCAATAATGCCTGATTTCAGAACATTGCTAAAAGTCTTCAGCCCTACCCGTTTTATAACCCCATTTTTTGTTGCCATAACAACCTTTATGTCCAGATCAAGATCAGGCACTATCAATATTGCACATATCCTCTCAAGGGGCTGCATGGGCCTTAGATTTGAAATGGGTATCCCCCTGTGCGTCCTGCTCCCCTCAGGCACCTCATAAACCTTGGTGCGATATACTCGCCCTGTGTTGGTAACATAAAGTAAGGATGCATGGGTGGATGCAATAAATATATGCTCTAAAAAATCGCCTTCTCTGGTAGAGCCTCCTTTGATCCCCAGGCCTCCACGCCTTTGAACTCGATAGTTGCCTATTTCCGTGCGCTTAATATAGCCTTTCCTGGAGATGGTAACCACCATCTTTTCATCAGGGATGAGGTCCTCATCTTCAAACTCTTCAATCGCTGAGCGTGTAATAAGCGTCCTTCTTTTGTCGTTATACTTGTCTTTTATCTCTAATAACTCTTTCTTTATTACATCAAGGAGTACAGGTCTGTCGGCCAATATTCGCTCTAATCTCGCTATGTCCTTTTGTAACGCAGTATATTCATCCTCAATCTTTTCCCTCTCAAGGCCTGTCAGCCTCTGCAGCCTCATGTCTAATATTGCCTGGGCCTGTATTTCAGAAAACCCAAATCTTGATACAAGGGCCTCTCTTGCGTCAGGTGGCGTGGAAGATCCCTTTATTACGGCTATCACCTCGTCTATTAACCCCAGGGCCTTCTTTAATCCCTCTAGGATATGCATCCTGGCCCTGGCCTTCTTCAACTCAAAGATAGACCGCCTGGTAACGACCTCCTCCCTAAAGCTAATAAAGGCCGAGATCAACTCAATAAGCCCCATAAGCTTGGGGCTCCCGTTATGTATAGCAAGCATGTTAATGCCAAACGATGTCTGCAGGTTCGTCATCTTATATAACTGGTTTTCCACTATCTTTGGCTGGGCATCCCTTTTAAGCTCTAGGACTATCCTCATGCCATCTTTATCAGACTCATCCCTTATGTTGGATATCCCTTCTGCCTTCTTGTCTTGAACGAGCATTGCAACACGTTCTATTAGTCTTGCCTTGTTTACGCCATAAGGGATCTCTGTAATAACAAGCCTCTCCCTTTTCTTTTCTTCCTCTACCCGAACCCTTCCCCTTATAGTAATAATTCCCTTCCCTGCAGCATAGGCCTTTTTAATCTCTTTGCCTGCAAAGATAATACCGCCAGTTGGGAAATCCGGGCCCGGAATAATGTCCATTATTTCTTCCAAACCAATTGAAGGTTTATCTATCACCTTGATAATAGCATCTATTAATTCCCCCATGTTATGTGATGGAATGTTTGTGGCCATGCCCACAGCTATACCTGACGAGCCATTAACCAGTAATGCTGGAATCCGTGCAGGCAACACCACGGGCTCCTCAAGAGATTCATCATAGTTGGGAGAAAAATTCACGGTGTCCTTGTCTATGTCCAGGAGCATATCCTCCGCGATTCTCGTCATTCTAATCTCTGTGTACCTCATTGCAGCAGGCGGATCCCCATCTATAGAGCCGAAGTTGCCCTGGCCGTCAACTAAAGGATATCTCAATGAAAAAGGCTGTGCCATCCTCACTGTGGCATCATATACGGCTGTGTCCCCATGGGGGTGATATTTCCCTATAACATCCCCAACTATCCTTGCAGACTTTTTATAAGCCCTGTTGTGAACATTGCCAAGATCATGCATTGCATATAAAATTCTTCTGTGCACCGGCTTGAGCCCGTCCCTTACATCAGGGATGGCCCTGCCTATAATTACGCTCATTGCGTAAGCGAGGTATGACTCCCTCATCTCCTGGTTTATTGAAACAATGTTGGTTTCCATCTCTTTCCTCTGCTTTCTACTCCACCCACATCGGGCTAAATGTCAAGATTTGTCACACGCAAGGCATTATTCTGTATAAATTCCCTGCGCGGGGCAGCATCATCTCCCATAAGTATACTGAATATATTATCTGTCTCCACTGCATCTTCAATCCCTATATTAAGGAGCGCTCTTTCTTTGGGGTCCATAGTCGTCTCCCATAACTGAACCGGGTTCATCTCCCCAAGACCCTTGTATCTCTGAAGGGCAAGCCCCTTCTTGGCCTCCTCCATAATCTTTAATGCCACGTCCCTAAGATTTTCACATGTGAAAATCTCTTTACCTTTTACCACCTTAAAGGGTGGCCTGCCCATCTTCAGGATCTGCTTATTCATCTTCACTAACTCATAAAATCCTGGCGATTTAATCAGAGAGTGATCAATTATAGTCCGCAGGCCGATTCCATTTTTTACAGTTCTAAATATAACAGTAGAATCGTTAATTTCAGTGCTAATAGTCCCTATATTAGAAAACCAGTCCTTTGCTATATCCTTGGTCTGCTCACAGACAACGCCCGGATCAAAGACCGGATCAATCTTTTCTTTTGGGATGTGTGATACCACCTGCACAATCCGATCATCCATATGCTTCTTTTCATAGTTTTTCAATATGCTGCCTCGCCTGTTTATCAATTTTATAAATTTCACCGCCTCTCTGCCTTTTATCTCCACATCCCCTTTCAATACAACGTCACTGGCTATACTCTTGAGCAGAAAATCCTCTAGGCCCTCCTCGTTAAGTATGTAGTGAATTTTTTTCCCTTTAGCTATCTTAAATAGCGGTGGCTGGGCTATATACAAATATCCCCTCTCTATTATCTCCGGCATTTGCCTGTAAAAAAAGGTAAGAAGCAGTGTCCTTATATGCGCCCCATCAATGTCTGCATCCGTCATGATTATGATCTTGTGATATCTAAGCCTTGATATATCAAAATTGTCCTTCCCAATCCCTGTACCTATGGCTGTAACAAGGGTTTTTATCTCTTCGTTTGATAACATCTTGTCAAATCTTGCCTTCTCCACATTTAAGATCTTCCCTTTTAATGGCAAGATGGCCTGATTTTTACGATCCCTCCCCTGTTTTGCACTGCCTCCTGCAGAGTCCCCCTCTACAATAAATACTTCACTTACCCTAGGGTCCTTCTCCTGACAATCTGCTAGTTTTCCCGGCAACAAGGTGGAGTCCAACGCGCTCTTCCTCCTTGTAATCTCCCTTGCCTTCCTCGCTGCTTCCCTTGCCCTTGCACTATCTAAGATCTTCTTTATTATAACATTTGCCTCACTTGGATTTTCCTTTAAATAACCGCCTATGGCCTCATTAGTAACGCTTTCTACTATGCCCGATATATCAGAATTGCCTAACTTGCCCTTTGTCTGTCCTTCAAACTGCGGATTTGGCAACATGACGCTAATAACAGCACAAAGCCCTTCCCTTGTATCATCCCCGGAGATCCCCACATTAGAATTTTTTAATAGCCCCATTTCTTTGCCATATGCATTTATACTCCTTGTAAGAGACTTTCTGAAGCCAACCACATGGGAGCCTCCGTCATGGGTGTTTATATTGTTAGCAAATGAAAACAGGGTTTCGCTATATCCGGAATTATACTGGAGTACCCCCTCCACAACTATAGCCCCCCGTTCCCCTGTAAAGTATACAGGGGGATGAACAGATTTCTTTTTTGAATTGAGGTATAAAACAAAATCCCTAAGACCTTCTTTATAATGAAAGACCTTTAGCGTCTCTGTTCTTTCATCCTCCAAAAAAATCTTTAACCCTTTATTTAAAAAGGCAAGCTCTCTTAAACGAGTCGCAATAACATCAAATTGATATGTGGCGACCTCAAATATCTCAGGGTCTGGCGTAAAATGTATCTTTGTGCCTGTCTTGGAGGTTGTGCCCATTATCTCTAACGAGCTTGTCGGCACGCCTCTTTCATATTGTTGGTAATAAACATGGCCGTTCCTGTGGATCTCTACCTCTAAGTGCTCAGAGAGGGCATTAACTACTGACACCCCAACGCCATGCAATCCCCCTGAAACCTTATATATGGAGCTATCAAACTTACCTCCCGCATGCAGGGTTGTCAGCACAACCTCTACTGCCGGCCTTCCTGTTTGTTTTTGTATGCCTACGGGAATCCCGCGGCCATCATCTTCTACGGTGATGCTCTCATCCATGTGAATAATAGTTTTTATATTATGGCAAAACCCTGCTACAGCCTCATCCACGCTGTTATCCACCACCTCAAAGACCAGGTGATGCAACCCCTGGGTGGAGGTAGACCCTATGTACATAGCCGGCCGTAACCTTACTGCCTCAAACCCGTCTAAAACCTTTATATCTTCAGATGTGTATTTATGCATATTATTTAATCCCTTTCTCTTAACCTGGTTCCTATCTGAAAACTCTTCCGCTTCCATAATTCCGTTTCCGGATGGACTTTAATCTAATTTCTCCTTTTAGTGGAAATCAAAATCTCATAGGCATTATTATCCATTTACTATCGGTCTTCGCTTCAGGCGAATAAGGTGTTATTAAACAAGGCCCCTCTTCATCGATCAGCCTTATGATAACATCACCTTCAATCATAGACAAGCAATCAATTAAATATTTCGGGTTGAAATTTACCTCTATATCGCTACCATGTTGTTCCGACTCTATGGGAATTTTAACATCTCCTTGTTCGGGATTGTTTGCATATATTATTGTGGTGTCCCCTTTAAACTGAAACTTAACGCTATTTGACACATCAGATACGATTGCTGAGCATACCTTGAGTGCATTTAGCAATTCCGATGCATGCATTCTAGTATAAAACGAATATCCTTCTAAATCAACTACGCCGGCATAATCAGGAAATTTACCATCTATAAGCCTCACTGTTGCCAGGGTATCAAAAGATTTGAAAAAGATAGAGTCCTTTGTGAGTAATATATCCGCCTGAGGTAAAGGTCCCCCAGCTTCTTTTATCACGTCTTCGGCTATTGGAGCAGAATACGCTGTATCTATAAGCCTTCTCAACTCCTGCAGTCCTTTCCTTGGGATGATTAAACCATTTTCCATATCAATCCCTTCTGGTATTACCTGCCCTGCCATAGATAACCTTCGTCCATCGGTAGTAACCATCTCTATATAATTCACTCCTTCTTTCTCATCCAGCCGTGGCACAAGTTGAGCCCCTCCTAATGTATATCTGGAATCTTCTTCTGATGGCGTTGCTACAGAAAAGAGAGTTTGATCTATCATGGATTTCACTATCAAAGGATCAATTCGCCATGGTGAAGACCCATCTTTTCCCTCTGAAACAGAATCTGTAAGTTCTAACATTGGATATTCTTCGGGGTCCATAATGTTTAAGTTAAACTTATAATCACCTACAGTGATCTTGGCTCTTGTGCCTTCTTCGGTTTGCATACGTAACTCAGTATCAGGTAATTCACGTATCATATCAACTAAGTTCCTTATACTTAAAGCACAGGCCCCTTTTTCCATAACATTGCATTCGGCTTTTACTTGTATTGATATGTGCAGATCAGTTGCCTTTACTTTAATACCTTCATCATATGTCTCTATTAAGATATGACTGAGTATAGGTAAGGTCGATTTTTTTTCCGTAAACCCACTAACCTTTGAAATCATTTTTTGGAAAACCGATTTTTTGATGCCTATTTTCATTTTATCTTACTCCTTTAAATACTTAAGTAACATATAAACCACTGACAAATGTTTATAACCCCTGTAATTATCTAAAAACATTCGTTTATGTATATCCAAAACTATTTAATAAACCACCCACATAAAATAAAAGTTATATAAATATGTATATATGTAGAAATTATGTCGATAACTAAATCGGTAAATCTGCCTTTAATAATTTTTCAGCGATCCTTCCCATCTCTGCTTTTGATGCTACGTTTATAACAATCTTCCCCTTTGCTTTTCCCCATAAGCATACCACATGTGTGGATAGCCCTTCTGATAATAATGTCGCTATCTCATCAAGATACGGGTCTGTCTTTATCCTTTTCTTAGGATTTAATCTTCTTATTTTTGATACAGCACCTTCAGCTTCTCTTACGGTTAACCCCTTAGATATAATCATATTCAACAATGAGATTTTTTCGCTTATCTTATCTAACATCAATATTGTCCTTGCATGACCGGTGGTTATAACCGCATCTCTTAAGGCTTGTTTTGCTTCTTCCGGCAGGCCCAATAGCCTTAAGGCATTTGTGATTGTAGATCTATCCTTACATACGCTCATTGCTATATCCTGATGGGCGAGAGCAAACTGTGTTGTCAATATATGATAGGCCTCGGCCTCTTCCATTGGATTTAAATCTTCACGCTGGAGATTTTCTATTAAAGACAGCTTAAACGCCTCTTCATCAGATATAACCTTAACAATAGAAGGAATTGCGTCCAGGCCCGCCATGATAGATGCATGATACCTTCTTTCTCCTGCTACTATTTCATATTTTGTATTCACCTTCCTTACGAGGATAGGGGATAAAAGACCATTTTGTTTTATAGAATCCGCAAGCTCTTTTATCTTTTTTCCGTCTATATTTTTCCTTGGTTGAGTAGGGCTTGGATATATTTCATCAACCGATATCTCTATTATGCCTGCCCGCCCTTCATCTGTGGGCAGGTCATTAAAGATGGCATCCAATCCCCTTCCAAGTCTTACCTTTGACCTGGGGTTTGCCATACGTTCTCCTTTTTTATGATTTCTTTGGCCAGCATGAGGTAATGCTGGGCGCCTTTTGAGGATATATCATATAGACATGCCGGCAGCCCATAGCTTGGGGCCTCGCCCAACGTTACATTACGGGGTATACTTGTATGTAACACTTTAGAATTAAAATGCAATCTCACATCTTTGGCAATATCCCGGCTTAATCTTGTTCTTGGGTCAAACATGGTAAGGAGAAATCCTTCTATGGTTAAGCCCGGGTTCAGCCTTTTTTTAATCTTTGAGAATGTATTAAGAAGGCTGCCCAGCCCTTCAAGCGCATAATATTCACATTGAACAGGGATAAGAAGGTTAGTAGCTGCCGTAAGTGCATTTATCGTAAGGATTCCAAGGGAGGGAGGACAGTCAATAATAATATAATCAAACTCCCTCTTAAGTCTTGATATAGCTCTTGCTATAATCCTCTCGCGAGACGGGGACCCTGCAAGCTCTACCTCCAGGCCGAAAAGGTCCGTGTTACTTGGAGCAAGCGCAAGCTCATTAACCTTTGTATTTAATATAATGTCATCAAGGGCGATACTACCCATCATTACATGGTATATGTGGTGCTTTAATTTATAAGGGGTTATTCCCAATCCCGAGGTGGCGTTGGCCTGGGGGTCTAAATCGATCAGCAATACCCGCCTTCCCATAATAGCAAGAGATGAACCAAGGTTTACGGCCGTCGTGGTCTTCCCTACGCCGCCCTTTTGGTTTACCACGCTTACTATCTTTGTGAACATAGAAGAAGAGTAGCATATCCGGAGAAAAATATAAAGGAAAAAATTCAATGTTTCACGTGAAACATTGAATGTAACCATTGAATATTCCAACTTAATTAAGGAACAGAAAATGAAACCTAATAAATAATACCAAGACAAGGACACCCGCTGTTATCCATGCAACTATGGTATCCTTATTGCGGTTTACAGGATTTTCTCTTATGAGCCGTATACCTTCCCCTGTTTTATCTTCTTTCAGGTGAGAGCAGAAAAAATTCGTTATCTTATCAAACCCTGCGTAACTGTTTGGTATGATGTAGGTTTTTTTTGGCACAGATATGGTGATATACTGTTTGGAGCCAATAGAAACCCCATCTATAAAAGAGATATCGTCTAATTTACTGGTCCTTGATCCCAGCAACCCCCTGATCCTTATACCATCTTCCGATAAGGTTACCTTTCTTATAAGGCTGTTTATGGTCAATATATAAAATATTAACAAGAGGAATATTGCTATGGCCAAATGGGGCATTTGAGCCTCATTCAAGATTACATCTGCAAATATGGGTAGAGATATAATAACAGAGACCACCATGGGAATCCTAAACGATTTTTTTACCTTGTAAGTATCGCTCATATTCGTTACGCTACCTGAAATTTGCGGATTTGGCAAGAGGTTTGAAGGAATGCGATGCAGGAAGCATATAATATAATAGACTCCCACTCACATCTCCACCTCAATGCATTTTCAGAGGACAGGGCACAGGTTATCGCTAGGGCTAAGGAAAAAGGGATAGGCAATATGCTCCTTGTAGGGCTTGATCCTGATGATTCGCTCAATGCCTTAAGGGTGGCGAAGGGCTATCAGGGGATTTTTTCTTCCATTGGGATTCATCCACATGGGGCAGGCGAATACACCCCTGATGATGTATTTAAGCTGGGGGAGTGTGCAGCAGACGAACATATTATTGCGGTAGGCGAGACAGGCATTGATCTGTACAGGGCGCCCGACACCTTAGAGTTACAAAGGGATATGTTTAGGGCACATATCGAGCTTGCCCGATCTTTAGGCCTTCCCATCATTATTCACGACAGAAAGGCTCATGATATTGTATTGAAGGTGCTAGACGAGGGGAGAGGCTGGGACTTAGGTGGGGTTATACATTGTTTTTCCGGTGGCCTAGACATGGCGAAGTATGCCACCAAAAAGGGGTTTTTTATATCCGTACCAGGCGTTATAACGTTTAAGGGTGCATCCAAACTGCGGGATATAATATCTAAGGTCCCTCTTGAGTTTCTTTTGGTAGAGACAGACGCCCCTTTTCTTGCCCCTGTGCCCTATAGAGGCAAAAGAAATGAGCCATGCTTTATGATAGAAACCGTGAAGGCCTTGGCAGAGGTAAAAGGGGTCTCTTTTTATGAAACGGCAGCCATTACAACAAGCAATTTTTCCAGGCTGTTTTTAAAAAGAAGGCCGCTTTAGTTTCATCACAGGCGGATTGGTTGCTGACGGGAGCTTTGGGCGAAGCCCCTCCTGGTTTATATGAAAATAGGGGACAGGGCTCAGGGGTCGGTTTTCGGGGGTGAATGTTTTTCTCAGCCCGGGCATGGTTTCATCTTTGGTTGTGTTTGCCTTGCAGGCACGGTGGTTTATATGAAAATAGGCGGAAAGTTTTGCAGGGGCCTTTTGCCCTCATCGGGCCGCCAAAGGGAATGTGCCCTACAACGTATTGGGAAGGCTGATCGGCCCGCTGAAGGGAAAGATGCCCTACAGGGATAGAATCTGTATGAAAATAGTTGTCAGTTGTAAAACCTCCGGATAGGATGATCACCTTCCAATATACCACAAACTACGGACAACGGACTACTGACAGGCATAAGGGTTTATATATAGAATGGTTTGTGTTATGGAGAGTACATAGAGGAAGGAGAGAAAGTATGATAAAGAGATTGGAAGTAAAGACAACCCTTCGGGTCCAGCTTGTGGACATCACCTCTCAAATCAAGGACCTGGTCAGGGAAGAAAATATGGTGGCCGGCTTTGTTATAATTTATGTTCCGCACACCACATGCGGGATCACCATAAATGAAAACGCAGACCCCAATCTCAAGGATGATATAATAAATACCCTGGCTAAACTTGTCCCGGACAGCCGGGGGTACACACATATTGAGGGCAATGCGGATGCCCATATAAAGACATGTCTGATAGGGTCTAGCGTGGAGGTCCTTGTAGAAAGCGCAACCCTGGTTTTGGGGACATGGCAGGGAATATTCTTAGCAGAATTCGATGGCCCGAGAAAGCGTTCGGTGCTGATAAAGATGGTGCCCTGTTAGCCCTGGTGTGCGCTAGATGCCTATGTAGCCCATTAGTTACGAAACCCAAATAGTGAATAGGTAAGAGTTAAAGAATATTATTTATATGGGTTCATTGGTTTTATTAGTTTGATTGGTTAGGCTTGGCACTTCGCAGTGAATCATGGGTAATCTTGAAGAAATCGAGAGGCAAAAAAAGATTTTTAGCTTCGCTTTTTACCTCGCGATTTAACAAATTTATATGAAAACAGGTATTGGGGATCAGGGGCCGGGTTTCGGGGATGGATGCTTTTCTCAGCACGTAAGCGAGAGACCCCCGAAAGCATTTCCATCTTTGGGGGTGTCTGTCTTGCAGACATGGGAGTTTATGTGAAAATGGTTACCGGCATTTGTTTAGTCTTAGTATTCACCACGGAGGGCACAGAGAGTTTATCTTTTTTTGATTTGCCGGTATCTCCCTGTAAATCAAAACCAAGAACTCCCTATAGGAATCAATCTTTTTTGATTGGATAAAAAAAGCAAACCCTTTTGACCTCTGTGATCTCTGTGGTAAAGAAGTCTTGTTTTTTGAATCTGATTGCCATTTTCATCCTTGGTTGTGGGCGTGGGTCGCTCATGCGGGTTATGAGAGTTAAGCCCATTCTACTTTCAGCAACCAAACACTAGTTGACAAACAGGCACGGGGTATTCTATTTAGGACCCAGTGAGCGGGCGTAGCTCAGCTGGTAGAGTGTCAGCTTCCCAAGCTGAATGTCGCGGGTTCGAGTCCCGTTGCCCGCTCCAGGAAATTGCGGCGAGGAGGAACGAAAAGTGGGGGTAACCCGCTTTTTTGTTACTATGACGGAGACGGAGATGATAAAAAGGGTAAAGAACCTAGTTACAAAAGAGGTCTCCATAATGGGGTTGGAATTGGTAGAGGTAAAACTTGGAAGGGGCGTCCTAAGGCTTACCATTGATAAGCCGGCAGGCGTTACTTTAGATGATTGCGTGGCCGTGAGCAGGCGGGTGGGCGTTCTTCTAGATGCGGAAGACCCAATACCAGGCCGCTATAAGCTGGAGGTGTCTTCTCCGGGGCTGAAGCGGAGACTGACAAGTCCTAAGGACTTTGAACGCTTTGCAGGGAGAGTAGTGAAGATTAACACCAGCGATAAGACATATCGAGGAGTATTAAAGGGCTTATTGGGCGAGGATGTAATATTATTAGATGTAGAAGGCATTCAGGTCTCGGTGAAGGCACAAGACGTTATAAAGGCCAATCTTGACTTTGATTTTTAGGAGGAATGCATGGGTTTGAATATTTCAAAGGTAGTAGAGCAAATAGTCAAGGAAAAGGGTCTTAAAAAAGAAGATTTGATAGGCGCAATAGAGGCAGCAATGCTTAGTGCCGCCAAGAAGGTATATGGCGAGGACATAAATTTGGAGGTGCAGTACAATCCAGATATTGACGAGGTGGAAATCTTTCAGTTTAAGGTAGCTACAGAGCACGTTGAAGACCCCAACACGCAGATATTATTGAAAGAAGCCAGAAGGAGGCTGGACCCTGATTGTCAGGAAGGCGACGAGCTTGGCGAAAAATTAGATTCTTCAAGGTTAGGGAGGATAGCAGCACAAAGCGCTAAGCAGGTAATTATTCAGAAGGTAAAGGAGGCGGAAAGGGACGCTATATATGATGAATTTATAGGGAGCAAATTTGAGGTGATGTCTGGATTTGTGCATAGATTTGAGAGAAGAGATATTATTGTGAATTTGGGTAAAGCAGAGGGGATACTTAGAGAAAAAGAACAGATTCCAGGGGAGACGTTCAGGAGGGGCGATAGAATACAGGTTTATATCCTCGATGTGACCAAATCATTAAGGACACCACAGATAGAGCTATCAAGGTCGCACCCCCGCTTCCTGGTAAAGTTGTTTGAAATGGAGGTTCCAGAGGTAGCAGAAGGGGTAGTGGAGGTTGTTATAGTAGCAAGAGAGCCAGGGATAAGGGCAAAGGTGGCTGTCCGCTCGCATGATACAGGCATAGATCCCGTTGGGACATGTGTCGGGGTAAAAGGAGCGAGGGTACAAAACGTTATACAGGAGCTAAGAGGGGAGCGGCTGGATATTATCCCATGGTCGGAGGACCCTGTGAAGTTTGCGTGTAATGCCCTATCCCCAGCGAGGGTAACCAAGGTAATAGTGGATAATGCTACCCGAAGTATGGATGTGGTTGTCCCAGATGATCAGCTGAGCCTTGCAATAGGGCGAAAAGGGCAAAACGTGAGGTTGGTTGCCAAACTTACAGGATGGAGGATAGATGTGCGGGCGGAAGAAGCGGAAAAGGTGGTCTCTTCTGTTGACAATAACCCCCTTTTTAGTATTGATTGCTTAGATCATTCTCTGGCGGAGAGATTATATGATGCAGGGCATAAGAGTGTGGAAGACCTGGCAGGGGCGCAGGCCGGCAACTTGGTAGAGATAGAGGGTATAGATGAAACGTTGGCCAAGGAGATTATTTCTAAGGCTGCATCAATGGTGAATGAAAAGGAGAATGACACATAAAAGGGAACCGCACAGACAATGTATTGGGTGTAAGAAGGTTTTCCCAAAGAAGGAGTTGTTGAGGTTTGTGAGGACAGGAGCAAGCAAAATTTTATTTGATAAGAATGGATGCCTTCCGGGACGAGGGGCATATCTGTGTCCTGACGTCTCTTGTTTTGGGAGGGCCATAAAGGGGAAACGAATTCAAAAGGTCTTGGATGTGCCTCGGTGGGGCGAGGATTTGGGAGCGCAGACAAAGAAGGAATTGATGGGTGAGATCTTGGATTTGTTACATCTTTGCGACAAAATGGGCTATTTAAGGATGGATTGGGGGCAAAAGATAATCATTAAAGAGGGAGATGTTGTAATCTTATCCGAGGATATCTCAGAAAAGAGCCTTGAGCCCATTATAAAGAAGGCAAACGCCTTGAAAGCCGAGGTGTATCAGATTCCATTGCAAGAATACGGCAGGCCGTGTTCGGGGGTTCTGGTTCTTAATAGCTATCCTAAAAAGGACAGGGGCCTAGAGGCTCTTCGCTTCTTTAGCAGGCTTACGTCAGGAGGGGATAGCGCATGAAAAAGATGAGAATTTTCGAGCTGTCAAAAGAGATGGGCATAGATTCTAAAGAATTAATAAAAATCGTAAAAGATCTGGCCATTTCTGTAGAAAACAGCATGAGCATGGTAGATGCCCATGATATAGAGAGGATAAAGAAAAGGGTGGGCCGACTCAAAGAAGAGGATCAAGATGCCCGCCCGGAAAAAGAAGATGTGTATGTAGAAAAGCGTGTAGCCCCCAATGTAATCAGAAGAAGAGCAAAAGCACCCCCAGAAAGCGCGGCGCCTATAGAGGCTGCCCTCGAAGAAGCCCACGGCGTACCAGAAAAAGCAAAGGCAGAGAAAGAGGGCATAGAGGAGGCAGGGAAGGGAGAAACGCCTGTTGATGTTGCGAAGGGCGAAAAGGCCATAGAACAACCAGAGGCCCATGCTCAGAAGGCGCCCGATAAGATTAAAAAGACCAAAAAAAAGCCCGAGAAAGAGGCCGAAAAAAGAGAAGAGGCCGCAGGGCTTAAAGAGAAGGCAGCCAAAGAGGAAGAGGTAGTAGAGAAGAAGGAAATAGAAGAGGTAGCGCCTGAGGAAGGTAAAGCAGCAAAAGAGGGATTACCTTTGCAGCAAGAGGAGATGCTCCCTGAGGGAAAAGAAGAAGAAAAAGAGACCAAAGAAGAAAAGGAAAAAAAGAAAGAGAAGAAAAAGGGGAAGAAAAGGCCTAAAGAAGGAGAACTCTTTGGGGAATTAGCAGCAAAGGAGGGCATAGTCGCCCCAGGCCAGAAAAAGGGCTTTAGGGCCAAGGGCAAACAGGTTTTTACCCAGAAAGATATCTATGATGAGGAAAGAATTCCATACGGGAGAAGGGCGAAAAAGACAAAAAAGAAGAGGGGCGTTGTTACCAGCGTGCCTGTCAGGAAGAGAAAGATAAAAATAGGGAATAGCATTGCTGTGGCAAGCCTTGCCAAAGAAATGGGGGCAAAGGTTTCCGATGTAGTAAAGATATTAACGGATTTGGGCGTTAGCGCCACCAAAAATCAATATATAGGGGGAGACGAGGCAACGCTTGTTGCCACGGAGATGGGGTATGAGGTAGATGTATCAAGGGACAAGATAAAAGAAGAGTTTTTTACTCCTCAAAAATATAAACCTGAGGACTTAAAGCCAAAGCCCCCGGTGGTTACTGTAATGGGGCACGTAGATCACGGGAAGACCTCTTTATTAGATGTTATACGATCAGCCCATGTCGTAGAGAGAGAATCAGGAGGCATTACTCAGCATATAGGGGCTTATCAGGCACAATGGAAAGATAAGCTTATTACGTTTATAGATACCCCCGGGCACGAGGCCTTTACTTCTATGAGGGCACGAGGAGCCAAGGGAACAGACTTTGTTGTGCTGGTTGTGGCAGCCGATGATGGGGTTATGGATCAGACAAAAGAAGCGATAAATCACGCAAGGGCGGCAGAAATTCCCATCTTGGTAGCCATAAATAAGATGGATAAAGCAAATGCGAATCCTGAGCGTGTCAGACAGCAGATTGCTGAAGCCGGTCTTGTTTCTGAGGAGTGGGGAGGAGACACCATATTTGTGGAGGTGTCTGCAAAAAAGGAGACAGGGATAGAAGGCTTGTTAGAGATGATTTTGCTTGAAGCTGAGGTGTTGGAACTTAGGGCATGTTTTGAAGGCAGAGCGCGAGGCGTGGTCTTGGAATCAAGTATGGATAGAGCCAGGGGGCCAATGTGCACAGTCTTGATTAAAGAAGGGCGATTAAAACGAGGGAATGCCTTTGTGGCTGGTCTGCAGTGGGGCAAGGTGAGGACGATGTTTAATTCCAAGGCAGAGGCTGTGCAAAACGCAGGGCCGGCAATGCCTGTGGGAATCTTTGGTTTAAATGAGCTCCCGGCAGCCGGGGATGATTTTATGGTAGTGCCAAACGAGAAAAAGGCAAAAGAGATTATAACCTATCTGTTGGAAGAAAAGGAACGCGCTAAGGCAAAAGAGGTCAAGGAGGCCATATCCCTGGACGCTCTATATGACCAGATCCAGGAGGGGCAAATTCAGCAACTCAACCTGATTATTAAGGGAGACACTCACGGTTCGGTTGAGGCCGTAGAAGGCGCTTTGGAAGGGATTGATACAGGGGGCAAGATAGCGATTAAGGTGCTTCACTCTGGCGTGGGGGGTATTACCGAAAACGATATTCTTTTGGCCGCCACAGCTAAGGCAATTGTGGTAGGGTTTAATATCAGGGAAGGCTCCAAGGCCAAGAGCCTAGCAAAGCGAGATGCTGTAGATGTAAGGCTCTATACTGTTATTTATGATCTTACAGATGACATTAAACTGGCCCTCAAGGGGTTGCTGGAGCCGATCTATCGAGAGGTTGTTTTAGGTAAGGCAGAGGTAAGAGATATTTTTAATGTCCCCAAGGTAGGCACTGTAGCAGGGGGAATAGTAACGGAAGGAAAGGTTGCCCGAGGAGAGCTTGCCAGGCTCCTAAGGGATAATATGGTAATATATGAGGGAAGGATAGACTCGCTCAGGAGGTTTAAGGATGATGTGAAAGAGGTGGCCTCTGGCTATGAGTGTGGGGTGGGACTAGAGAGGTATAATGATATAAAGCCAGGGGATATTATAGAGGTTTACGCAAGGCAGGAACAGGAAGGTGAGTTTTAATAATGGTTATAGGGACATTAAAGACGAGGCTCAGGATAAAGGGAGCCGGGTCTCTGAAGGCAAAGCGCAAGGTCTTGAAACCGCTTAAGGATCGCATAGGGCACATGAATGTCTCTATTGCAGAGGTAGGAGATCAAGAGATTTGGCAGGCATCTACCCTGGGCATAGCTATAGTAAGCAATGATTCCAGACATGTGAATTCTCAGTTGGATAAGGTTAGGGAATATATCGGCCGACGCCTAGATGCTGAAGTAATAGAGAGTTATATCGAAATTGTGCACATATGAAAAAGAAGAGTTTGCGGCAAACAAGGGTTGGGGTTCTCTTGAAAGAAACCCTGGCAGAGCTGCTAGTAAGAAAAGTAAAGGATCCAAGAATAGAATCTGTTACTATCACCGATGTAGAGGTAAGCCCTGATTTAAGAATGGCTCATGTATTCTATTGTATGATGGATGCCTTAAGGGCAGAAGACGCGCTTAAGGGATTACAGAGCGCCCAGGGGTTTTTAAGGCATGAGCTAAAAAGGGTTCTCAGGCTAAGGCATGTCCCAGAGCTCATTTTTGTTTATGATAGATCTTTTGATTACGCCACAAGGATCGATACCATTTTAGATCAGATAAAAAGAGATGAAAACAACAATTGCTGATATTATAAGAAAAAAAAAGCGTTTTGAGATCATTACTCATAGCTGGCCTGATGCAGACGCTGTAGGATCTAGTTACGCACTTTCCTTAGGCCTAAACGCTATGCATAAGGAGTGCAGGGTGGTGTGTCCAACGCCGATTCCCGAGCATCTATTCCTCACCGAAGCCCCGAAGCAAACCCTTTTTTCCGCGCCGGAGATCTCTCTGCTGGTGGATGTGTCGGATATGGGGATGATAGGGGATATACGGCCTGAAGGAAAGGTAGTGGAGATAGATCATCATAAAACCAATGAAGGGATTGGGTCTGTATCCTGGGTAGAGCCAGACAGATCCTCTGCGTCAGAAATGGTATACGAACTTTTAGTGGAGCTAGGGGTAGAGATAACCGACACTATTGCAACAAATATATATATGGGCATATTTGGCGATACAGGTGGATTTATGCATGCAAATACCACGGCAAGGGTCTTTGAGATAGCAACCAGGTTAGTCCGCAAGGGGGCAGTCCCTAGTTATGTAGCTACACGTCTCAAGAAGAGCAGGAACTCTACCTATTATAAGGTCCTCTGCCTTGCCATGGAAAGGATTTTAATACAGGACAGAGTGTGCGCAAGCTATATTACTATAGAGGACTTGGCCAAATTGGGGGCTGGGCCTCAGGATGCCTCTGGGATAATAGAAGAGATCTCTTCTTTGGATGGGGTAGAGATTTCCATTTTTTTGAGAGACATAAACGCCAACCATGTCCATTGCTCTATAAGGAGCAGAACTGGGGCATCTGCCAGACTGACAGCCCAGGCCTTTGGTGGCGGGGGGCATGACAGGGCGGCAGGCTTTACTTTAGAGGGGAGGGCCAAGGCGTTGGTGGGGGAAGTTATCAAGGAAGGCTTAAAATGGGCCCGCATGGGGTAGTATTAATAGATAAACATCGAGGCATTACGTCCAGGGAGGCGGTGGATTATGTAAAGCGGGTCTTAAAGGTGAAAAAGGCTGGACACTTTGGGACACTGGATTCATTTGCTACCGGATTATTGTGTGTAGGGGTTGGGCAAGGCACAAAACTGCTTCCGTTTATAGAAGACAACCCCAAAGAATATATTGCTGTTATTGGTTTTGACATGAGTATAGATACCGACGATATTACAGGCAAGCCTTTAAAGCACTATACAAACGTAAATATAGATGTAGATATGATCCGGCAGTGGCTTAAGGAACACAGGGGATGGTTTACGCAACATCCACCAGCTTATTGTGCACAAAAGCATCAGGGCATACCAATATATAAACTCAAACGGGCAAATGTGGACGTTACCCCACGGGCCAAAAAGGTATTGATAGAAGATATGCAGATAGGATCTTTTGGTAAGGACTGGTTAACCTTAAGGGTAGTATGCTCTAGGGGCACATATATACGGGCTATTGCTCGGGATATAGGTGCATCTCTGGGGATTGGAGGGTATTTAAAGGAGCTAAGGAGGTTAAGGAGCGAGGGGTTTTCGGTAGATGATGCGCACACCCTTGACAGGTTGGACGGAAAGTGGGCGCATAAAGAAAAAGAAAAGGTGGTTATCCCTCTGACAGATGCTCTGAGCTTGCCAAAGGCAAGGGTGGTTCATGCAGGCGAAACAGGGATCAGGGAGGGGAGGCCTATCCAGATCTCTTGGTTGATAGACGATGTTTTTGCAGAAGAGGGAGAAAGGGTTGCTGTCCTAAATGAAGGGTTTAATCTTTTGTGCGTAGCCCGAGTTCAGAGGAAAGATGGGATTTTTGGGTATATAGAACGGGGGTTTAGCTGTCTTTGAGCTGGGTTCATTAGGGCAACTCCAGTTTTAAGGGTTTACATTGGATTAACAGCTATGTTAGCTTGAAGAGTAGACCATAAGAACAGGAGGGAAGATTGTGGTTTCAGGCACGGAGGAAAAGAAGAAGATCATGGATAAATTTGGGCGGCATGAGGGAGATACTGGATCGCCGGAGGTTCAGGTGGCCCTTTTAACAAAGAGAATTAATGACCTTACAGAGCATTTTAAGGTGCATAAAAAGGATCACCATTCAAGACGTGGGCTTTTGATGCTTGTTGGGCAGAGAAGAAGGTTGCTTGACTATATTAAAAAGAACGACATAAAAAGCTATAGAGAGATTATAAAGACTCTCGGGTTAAGGAGATAAAGATTTATGCAGGTAAAAGTAGAAGGCAGTGCTCAACCACTTATTTTTGAGGCAGGGGATATAGCAAAGCAGGCAAATGGAGCTGTTTTAGTCCGTCAAGGGGATAGCATTGTTCTTGTTACCGTGGCTATTTCCAAAGAGGCGCGGGCGGGAATAGATTTTTTACCTCTTACAGTGGACTACCAGGAGATGGCTTACGCAGGGGGGAGGATACCGGGAGGCTTTATAAAAAGAGAAGGCAGGCCCGGTGACCAAGAGATCCTCACGGCAAGGTTTACAGACAGGTCGCTTCGACCACTTATACAGGCTGATTTTGGCCGAGAGATCCAGATAATTGCAACAGTGTTGTCTGCGGATCCCGATTATAACCCTGATATTTTGGCTATAAATGGGGCGTCAGCAGCCCTTCATATGTCAGCGGTGCCGTTTGACGGGCCTATTGGCGGGGTTCGGGTTGGCCTTGTAAATGGAGATTTTGTCATAAACCCATCAGTAGCACAGCTTGCCGGCAGCACAATGGACCTGGTGGTAGTCGGGACAAAAGAAGCGGTGGTTATGGTGGAAGGCGATGCCATGGAATTGTCAGAAGAGCAGATAAGCAAGGGCATATTTTTTGCGCATTCAAAGATAAAGGATGGAATAGAGGCACAAGAAGAGCTAAGAGGGGCAATAGGGAAGGCCAAAATCATTCCTTTTGTTAAAGATGAAGATCCTAAGCTTTATGAAGGCGTAAAGGAGTTTGCCGGTTCCAGAATAGAAGAGATAATGCGAGCAGGATATACGAAGATAGAAAGGCATGCCAAGACAGATGACCTACGAGATGAGGCAATAGCACAGCTTGGAGGAGAAAATGGCGAGAAGGCAGCTTTGGTAAAGGCTTACTTTTCTACCCTTGAAAAGGGAATTGTACGCAAAATGATAAAGGAGGATGGGCTTCGGGTTGATGGCAGGGGTCTGGACGACATAAGGCCTATAGAGTGTAAGGTGGGGCTGCTGCCAAGGGCACACGGATCTGCTCTTTTCACAAGGGGCGAGACACAGGCCATTGCTATAACAACGCTAGGCACCTCAAGTGATGAACAAAGAGGAGAGTCTCTGTTAGGGGAGACATCCAAGGCATTTATGGTGCACTATCAATTCCTTCCTTTTTGTGTGGGAGAGGTAAGGCCATTAAGGGGGCCTAACAGGCGAGAGATAGGGCATGGACACCTGGCGGAAAGGGCATTGGAACAGGTATTACCTGAGAAAGATTCGTTTCCTTATACCATAAGGCTGGTCTCTGAGATATTGGAATCCAATGGGTCATCGTCCATGGCCACCGTGTGTAGCGGCTCTATGGCCCTTATGGACGCCGGAGTGCCTGTGAAAAAGCCGGTAGCAGGCGTTGCTATGGGTATGGTTAAAGAGGGGGATGAATTTATTATCCTTACGGATATTTTGGGGGACGAAGACCATTTGGGGGATATGGACTTTAAGGCGGCAGGGACAAAAGACGGGATTACAGCCATCCAGATGGATATAAAGGTGGCGGGGATTTCAGAGGCGATTTTAGCCGAAGCCTTAAACAAGGCACGCACTGCAAGGCTACACATCCTGGAAAAGATGAATGCCGGCGTAGAAAAGCCTAACGATAATATTTCTCCATATGCCCCGAGAATATATACCCTAAACATCAATCCTGAAAAAATTAGGGATGTTATAGGCCCCGGTGGAAAGGTAATAAGAGAAATTATAGCCAAGACGGAGACAAAGATAGAGATTGAAGATACAGGCAAGGTGAGCATCTTTTCTTTAGATGAAGAGCATGCGAATATGGCAATAGAGATAATAAACGGTCTTATAGAAGAGGCTCAGGTGGGGAAAGTTTATGTAGGCAAGGTTGTAACTATCACCAACTACGGAGCATTTGTTGACATCCTTCCTGGTGTCTCTGGTTTGGTGCACATATCACAGCTTGCCAATGAAAGAGTAAAGGACGTTAGGGATGTTGTTAAAGAGGGTGAAGAGGTTTTAGTAAAGGTACTTGATATAGATAAAAACGGGAGAATCAAGTTAAGCCGCAAGGAAGCCTTACCTCAGGCCAAAGCGTAGGGATGGGCCTTCAGACAACTGTATTAGACAATGGGATTCGGATTGTAACGGAGGGTAATCCCAATGTAAGGTCTGTATCCCTTGGTATATGGGTGAAGGCGGGATCCAGGCAGGACCCTTCAGGAAGCGAAGGGATTGCTCATTTTACCGAGCATGTGATGTTTAAGGGCACGAAGAGAAGGACTGCCCTTCAGATTGCCAAAGAGATAGATGCGCTTGGTGGCATATTGAATGCGCACACGGCAAAAGAGCATAGCGCGTATTATATAAAGGTCTTGGATGAGCATTTGGAAAAGGCCATTGATGTCCTGAGCGATATATTTTTGAACTCTGAATTTAAGCCCGAAGAGATAGAAAAAGAGAAGAATGTTGTCCTTCAGGAGATAAGGATGACAGAAGATACCCCTGATGATTATGTAGCAGAGCTTTTTTCCATGACATTTTTTCATAATACCCCCCTTGGTGTTTCGATTTTAGGAAGCCCTCCTACAGTAAAGGGCTTCACAAGGGACCATGTCATAAGTTTTATAGACCAGGCATACAGCCCAAATGCTATTGTAATAGCAGGGGCGGGAAACCTTGATCATGCCAGGGTGGTGGATTTACTAAGGTCTCGTTTCGAGTCTTACAATAGAGCACATAACCATAATAGAGAGTTGACAACGCCGCCCATGGGAGGGGGGTGCTTGGCCCGGCATAAAGATCTGGAACAGGTTCATATAACCTTGGGGACGGCCGGGCCTATGGTAACTGATAATAAAAGGTGGGCGTATGTAGTGCTCAATACGGTTTTAGGAGGCGGCATGAGCTCTATGTTGTTTCAGGAAGCCAGAGAGAAGCTGGGTATTGTTTATTCTATATATTCTTATTTATCCGCCTATGAGGATTGTGGCGTTTTGGCAGTGTATGCAGGGACATCCGATGACCATGTAAGTCAGACGATTGAGGTTATCGGGGCGCAGGCCAGGAGGCTAAAACAGGGAGATTTTGCAGGGCTAAAGCTGGATGATGTAAGAGAGCAGATCAAGGGGCATTTGTTGCTTGCCAGGGAAAGCACTGAAAGCAGAATGGCAACCCTGGCCAAAAATGTGATTTATTATGGAAGAGATGTGCCAATTGATGAAGTGATAGAAAAGATAAATTCCGTGAGGGCACAAGACCTGGTCGAACTGGCAGAAGAAATATTTGTTGAGGATAATATGACATTGGTTGCTTTAGGAAAGGTCGAAGATTCTCAACTCAAGGGTTGTCTGGCCCTGTAAGTCTCAGCTTATCAGCAAAAAACGATTTTTGTCTTCGCTGAATGCTAAAATTCCGGCAAGCTTACTTACATCAGGTTGCATCTACAGGCCTTTGGGATGCAGCTTGTTATGGGATTTTATCTCCGATGAGTTGTTTCCATGCGGGAGTATCTTTTTTGTCTATGAGGACGCCTATTAAATATCTTGCGTTATTTACAGTATACCATTTAATGGTGCCTTCCAGCGTCACATCTTTAACCCCTATGGTTACATTTTTGTTAAGGAGAGTTAGAAGGGTTGCAGTCACATAAGGAGCCAGGATTTCTACACACAGCCCCTTTTTAGATGTGTTTTTTGTAATTCCAGCCAGTTGCAGCGAATCGTTTGAGAGCACAATGGGAAAAGGCACGGTGTTTCTTTTTAATGTCCGTCTTTCTAACATAGTTGATAGCCCTTGATCTCTTTTTAATATTTTAATATATTGATAAGCAAGAAAGATACCAATGCTTAGGAATATAAAACTCATTTTAGCTTATGACGGGTCTGGGTTTAACGGGTGGCAGCTACAGCCTGGGGCCAGGACGGTTCAGGGCGTTGTTGAAGATGCCCTTGGGAAAATGCTGGGGTGTAGGCCAAGGGTTATTGCCTCGGGACGCACAGACGCAGGGGTTCATGCCCTTGGGCAGGCGGTAAATGTGCAGATAAGGGCATCTATTCCCGCCCATGGCATGTTAATGGGCCTGAATTCCATCTTGCCAGACGATATCTCGGTGCGGTTGGTGGAAGACGCAGACCTTGAGTTTCATGCAAGGTATATGGCAAAGTCAAAGATATATGTCTATATTGTTGACACGTTTGACACCCCGATGCCTTTTCTGAGAAGGTATGCCTTGCATATGAGGCATAAGCTTGATATTCCTGCCATGGGCGAAGCGGCCAGGGTTATTATAGGAGAGTATGATTTTACGTCCTTTATGGCAGCAGGGTCTTTGGTAAAAGACACAAAAAGGACGATAAAAAATTCATTTGTGATAAAAAGGGGATGTAAGATCTATTTTGTTATAGAAGGCAGTGGTTTTTTGAGGCGTATGGTGAGAAATATCGCAGGGACGCTTCTAATGGTAGGAAAAGGAGAGTTGTTGCCAGGCGATATGAAAGGGATACTGGATGCCAGGGATAGGGCTCAGGCAGGCCCTACCGCCCCGCCACAAGGTCTTTATCTGGCGGGGGTAAAATATTAGGGGGATGTATCTACTTAACAGACAGGCGTCTTATAAACACCCAATGTGGTGTCGACCTTAGCGGGAGGAGTCAACTTTCCGACAGGGTCCGCTGCTAACAATCATTAGGATAAAAATTAGGATTTTCCACGCTTTATTGGGCGTGTTAGGGGGTTATATATGAGAGGTGTAGTGCTGGCAGGGGGGCTTGGAACGAGGCTGTATCCCCTGACCAAGGTAACAAACAAACATTTACTTCCTGTCTACGATAAACCTATGATCTTTTATCCCATTGAGACCCTGACAAACGCTGGGATAACAGAGATCTTGGTAGTAACAGGAGGGAATAATGCAGGAGAATTTTTGAGGTTGTTGGGAAACGGCAAGGAGTTTGGGTTAAAGCGTATACACTATGCCTATCAGGAGGGAGAGGGGGGGATAGCAGAGGCATTGGGTTTGGCTGAGGCGTTTGCAGAAGGGGAGCCCGTGTGCGTTGTGTTAGGAGACAACATTATTGAGAAAAACATTATGGCAGCGGCAGGCGAGTATGAATCTTATGGTGGGGGAGCGAGGATACTCCTTAAAGAGGTTCCTGATCCCCAGCGGTTTGGGGTTGCGACCTTTGAAGGGGACAAGATAACCGGCATAGAGGAGAAGCCTGCTCAGCCAAAAAGCAGATATGCGGTTACAGGTATATACATGTATGATTCAAGGGTTTTTGATATGATTAAAAGATTAAAGCCTTCAGGCAGAGGGGAGTTGGAGATTACGGATGTGAATAATGCGTATATAGAAAAGGGAGTCATGAGGTGGTCTATATTAGATGGCTGGTGGACAGATGCCGGCACCATTGAAAGCCTTTTGAGGGCTGGAAATCTGGTAGCAAAAACAGGCGCAAACAAGGTTGATTAAAAAGCAGGAGAGCTAGATGATAAAGGTCTTAATAACAGGAGGGTGCGGTTTTATCGGAGCCAATCTGGTAAGGTATGTACTGGCTGCCTTTGATGACTGGGAGGTGGTAAACCTTGATCTCCTGACATATGCAGGCAACATAGAGAACACTCAAGGCCTCGAGGAGGCATATCCAGGCAGGTATGCCTTTGTCAGGGGCGATATCGCAGATGCGGGGCTTATAGAGGATCTGTTTGATAAGGAAAAGTTTGATATGGTTTTGAACCTCGCAGCAGAGTCCCATGTAGACAGGAGCATAGAAACCCCCGGGGTTTTTCTAAGGACCAACATATTAGGAACACAAACGTTATTAGATGCAGCTCTAAGGCATAAGGCGAAAAGATTTGTCCAGATATCTACAGACGAGGTATATGGAAGTCTTGGAAGACAGGGCATGTTTACCGAGGATATGCCTTTGTCCCCAAACAGTCCGTATTCTGCATCAAAGGCTGCTGCTGATTTGATGGTAAGGGCATATATAAAGACATATGGGATGGATGCGGTAATTACCCGATGTTCAAATAACTATGGACCATATCAGTTTCCTGAAAAGCTGATACCTTTAATGGTAGTAAATGCCTATGAGGACAAAGAGCTTCCAGTGTATGGCGACGGGAAAAACGTGAGAGATTGGATATATGTGGAGGATCATTGCAGAGGGATAATTATGGTTGCCCAAAAAGGCGTAGGCGGCGAAGTCTATAATATGGGAGGGGATGCCCAAAGGGAGAATATTGAGATTGTACGCATGATACTTGATTATATGCATAAGCCACATAGCCTGGTAAGGTTTGTCAAGGACAGGCCTGGACATGATTTTCGTTATGCCATGGATTACGCCAAGATAGAAACGGAAATCGGGTGGGTTCCGAATGTGAGGTTTGAGGAAGGAATCAAGGCTACTATTGAGTGGTATCTTAAAAACAAGGGGTGGCGTGAACGCGTGCGCACCGGTGAGTACATGAATTATTATGAGAGGATGTACGGGGGCGGATGAAGGTCTTGATAACAGGGGCTAACGGGCTTGTCGGTGTCGAAGTTGCACATACCTTTAGGGCAAACCTTCATAAAGTTATAGTCTATGATCACAATGCGCTTGATATAACAGATTCGAGGAAGGTAGAGGCCATCTTGGAAGACACAACCCCTGAGTGGGTGATAAATTGTGCTGGATATACAAAGGTAGACGCCTGTGAGGGGAATAGAGAGATGGCCTTTAAGGTAAATGGCCAGGCCCCTGGGAAAATGGCCGGCATATGTAAAGAACTTGGGATTAATCTATGCCATATAAGTTCGGATTATGTCTTTGATGGCACAAAGGATACCCCGTATATAGAAGAAGATATAACACATCCGATAAATGTATACGGGCAGAGTAAACTTGCAGGAGAAAGATCGATTCAGGGAAAAGCGAACAAATATCTAATCGTAAGGACTCAGTGGCTGTTTGGCCCGGCCGGCCCCAATTTTGTTTCTAATATTTTAGATATGGCGAGGCAAAACAAGGAGATAAAGGTTGTAGATGACCAGAGGGGCCGCCCAACATATACTTGTGATCTGGCAAAGGGCATAGCCCTGCTGGTAAAAATGGATGCGAGAGGCATATATCATGTTTGTAATAGAGGTTCTGCTTCATGGTATGAGCTCGCAAAAAAGGCGGCAGAGTATGCAGAGGTTGCCGCAGAGATAATACCCGTTGGAACAGATAAATTCCCGAGGCCTGCAAAGAGGCCAATGAATAGCATACTATCCACTGAAAAATTTAAGATGTATACAGAAAAGGTCTTATCGCCCTGGCAGATTGCCTTAAAGGAGTACATGCGGGGCCACCGGAGAGGAGAGGTAGCGGCATGTCAAGATGCCTGATCACAGGAGGAGCAGGGTTTATTGGCTCTCATATGACGCAGAGATTGGTTGAAGCGGGAGAAGAAGTAGCAGTCTATGATAATCTCCTTACCGGCAAGATCTCAAACATAAAGGATGTTCTTGGGTCTGTATCCTTCATTGAAAAGGATATCAGGGATATAGATGCATTGATAGACGCAGCAAAGGGTTGTGATTATATCATCCATCTTGCAGCGATTCCATCTGTCCCGCTCTCTATCTCGAAGCCTGCTCTTACTAATGAGGTAAATATAACAGGCACATTGAATGTCTTGATGGCCGCCAGAGAGGGTGGCGTGCGCCGCGTTATGTATGCCTCTAGTTCTGCTGTATATGGGGATCAATTTCCCCGGATGGCAAAGAAAGAGGAGATGCCGGTTAATCCCCTGTCTCCATATGCCACACAAAAGGCGGCAGGGGAATATTACCTAAAGAATTTTTACGAGAATTATGGGCTAGAGACTATATCATTTAGGTGTTTTAATATATTCGGGCCCAGACAGGACCCCAATTCGCAATATTCAGGTGTTATATCTAAGTTTGTAACAAGGATGTTAAGAGGCCTTCCTCCATGCGTAGATGGGGATGGGAAGCAAACCAGGGATTTTACATATGTCTCCAATGTAGTAGATGCCTTTGTCCTTGCAAGCAAAAGAGCATCTAAAGATGCGGCAGGGAAAACATTTAATATTGGATGTGGGACGCCTGTAAGCCTTTTAACCCTTATCGATAATATTACTAAGGTTACAAGAACGAAAGTTAAGCCGGAATTTGCCCCCCCCCGTCAGGGGGATATAAGGTATTCATATGCTGATATTACCTTGGCAAAGAGATATTTAGGCTACATGCCCAGGGTAGACCTTTATCAAGGCATGGAGAAAACAATAGCCTATTACAGAGAGCATATAACACGGGCAGGATAAGCATTTAGAAAATAAAAAGAGGGGAAGGAGCGCATGAAACATCTTGGCAAGGCAAATATCCCCCAGGATGCATTTCCGGCAATACTAAAGGGGGGGGAGGTAGATTTTGGAGAAAAGATTAAAGAACAAGAGTACGGGAAGAGAGTGGGTAGATGCCCTGATCGTAGCCTTTATCCTGGCTATGATTATAAGGGCCTTTTTTTTGCAGGCATATCGGATACCCACGTCCTCTATGGAAGATACCCTCTTGAGGGGGGATCACATATTGGCTACCAAGTATAACTATGGCATGACCGTGCCGTTTTCCACCCACAAAATCTGGGGGGCAGACAGGGTTCCAAAGAGAGGAGATGTGGTGATATTTACATTTCCCCTTGACCACACCAAAGATTTTGTAAAGAGAGTAATTGGTCTTCCCGGAGATGAGATATGCATAAGGGACAAAACAGTGTATATTAATGGAAAGGCCTTTATGACAGGACACGAGAAGCACACGGATTCAAATATTATTACCCATGGCGATGGAGTGGCCCGCGACAACCTTGAGACTGTAAAGGTAGAGAAGGGGCATGTGTTTGTTATGGGTGATAACCGGGATGAGAGCTATGATAGCCGGTTTTGGGGCCAGGTGCCTGTAGAGTATATAAAGGGCAAGGTGCTTATTATATATTTTTCATGGAATAGCAAAATACACATGGTTCGATTTTCAAGAACAGGCCATTTAATAAGGTAGGAGGTCTTTATGCTAAAGTCAGACATATTGCTGGGGCCAGACGAGATCAAGGGCATCTTGAACGAGCTTGTTCGTAAATTACAAGAGCGTATAAGGCCCTTAGATGATGTGGCCTTCATAGGGATAAGGGAAGGGGGTGAATATGTAGCAAGAGCCCTCGATGGCATGCTAAAGGAAGACAAGGGATTCTCCTTGCCCTTGGGTCTTTTAGACATCTCTTTCTACAGAGACGATATCTCTAAAAGGTCATTTTACCCGGAAATAAAAAGTACGAAGATACCCTTTGATGTGGATGGCAAACAGATTGTGCTTGTAGATGATGTACTAAATACAGGGCGTTCTGTGAGGGCAGCTATTGAACAAATTGTAGATCTTGGCAGACCCCGAAGGATATATCTTTTGGTTTTGTTTGACAGAGGGGGCAGAGAACTGCCTATACAGCCGGATTTTGTGGGCAAAGACATAGAACTGTCTCCTGACAAGATAGTAAAGATAGAGGGAGCAGGCGATGGCTCTGTGGGGAAGGCCGTCATCACAGGGGTAAAAAATGATCTGGACGCATAAAGATTTGATAGGGATGGATGCCCTAGGCAGGGATGACATTGAAAACATATTCGATATAGCCACCTCTTTTAAGGAGATTTCTACAAGGGAGATAAAGAAGATCCCCACTTTAAGGGGAAAGACCGTAGTGCTGCTTTTTTACGAACCAAGCACACGAACAAGGATGTCTTTTGAGATAGCAGCAAAAAGATTGAGTGCAGATACAGTGAGTTTGTCTGCCTCTGGGTCTTCCTTTGAAAAAGGGGAGACCATATTAGATGCGGCAAGAAATATTATGACGATGGCGCCTGATTGTATAGTAATACGATATCCACACGCAGGAATACCCGAATTATTGGCTCGGACTTTGCCTTGTTCAATCATTAACGCCGGGGATGGATTTCATGAGCACCCAACCCAGGCCCTGTTGGATATATATTCCATGAGGGATCATTTTGGTTATACTCAAGGGCTTAATGTCTTGATAGCAGGGGATATTATGCATTCCAGGGTGGCCAAGTCAAATGTATATGGACTAAAGAAATTTGGCGCAAATGTAACCTTGGTTGCGCCAAAAACCCTTTTGCCTCCCGGCATAGACAAATGGGGGGCGGATGTGTGTACAGACTTTGATTCAGCGCTGCCTGATGCAGATGTAGTCATGATGTTGCGGATTCAGAAGGAGAGGATAGAGCAACAATTTTTTTCAGGGGAAAGAGAATATGCACTTTTTTATGGGCTGGATAAATCCCGGGTGGAGAAGATGAAGGAAGGGGCCATTATTATGCATCCGGGCCCCGTTAACAGAGGGGTTGAGATAACTTATGACGCTACGGAAAGCGCCAGATCCGTCATATTAGATCAGGTGGAAAATGGGCTGGCAATAAGGATGGCGCTGCTGTATCTGTTTTTAGGAGGGGGGAAACGTGTGGATTAAAGGGGGAAGAATACTGGATCCTGCAACAAATACGGATGCAATAGGGGATGTATGTATAGAAGGGGCGGAAATTGCAAGCATATATCCGGGGGGAAAGACAGCGGAAACTAACGATGTAATTGACGCGACAGGGTTTTGGGTAATGCCTGGGCTTATAGATATGCATGCACACCTAAGGGACCCCGGGTTTGAGTATAAGGAAGATATATACACAGGAAGCCTTGCAGCAGCGGCAGGTGGGATTACCACTGTCATCGCTATGGCCAACACAGACCCTGTAAATGACAGCCCTGCTGTAACTGAATATATTATTGGAAAGGCAAAAGAAGTAGGCTTAGTGCGGATTTTGCCAGTGGGCGCTGCAACAAAGGGGCAAAAGGGTAAAGAGCTTGCAGAGATGGGGCTAATGAAGGCAGAAGGGATAGCAGGTATCTCTGATGATGGTGCTCCTATAGAAGACGCCTTTATGTTAAGGAAGATTTTGGAATATGCAGCTACTTTTGGCTTAAGAGTGATATCCCATCCCGAGGACAAGAGCCTTAGTGCCTCAGGCGTTATGAATGAGGGGGAGCTGTCAACCAGACTGGGCCTTTCGGGTATACCGAAGGCAGCTGAAGAAGTGATGGTTGCCCGAGATGTGATAGTCTCTGAGTTTACAGGTCTCCCTGTACATATTACCCATATATCAACTAAAGGAAGCATGGATATTGTAAAGAGGGCAAAGGAAAAGGGGATACCCGTTTCTTGTGATGCCACACCACACCATTTGCTTCTTACGGAGGAGAGGGTGAGCAGCTATGACACCAATACAAAGATGTATCCTCCCTTAAGGGAAGATCAGGACAGGGGCGCTTTGATAGAGGGGATAAAGACATCTGTTATAGATGTCATAGCCACAGATCACGCGCCGCATGCAAGGGACGAAAAGGATAGAGATTTTGATCTGGCCCCTTTTGGCGTTATAGGCCTGCAGACCCTGCTTCCTGCTGTTATAAAACTCCATCTTGAGCAAGACATTGATTTAATGAAGGCCGTTTCCTGTGTTACTATAAATCCTGCCAGGATATTGGGTATAGATGGTGGCACAATTTGCCCTGGAGCGAGGGCGGATATCACCATAGTCGACCCCAATGCTGTGTGGACTCTCACTGGGGATATGATAAAATCAAAATCCAAAAATTCGCCATTTATAGGAAGCGCCTTTAAGGGTAAGGTCGTATATACTATAGCAAGAGGGCGTAAGGTCTATGAAGATGGAAGTTAGCCCCTTTTCTCTCCGGCGCTAATCCCACCTCAAAGGGTAACACCCTTTAATTCCCCCTTTGAAGGGGGCAAGGGGGATGTTATCGAGCCCGTAGGGCCTCATTCCTTATCCTACATCAAAAGGCCGGAATCTTTTATCAGGTCCTTTACCCTTTGCCCTATGGCCAGGCAGGCGGTCAGTCCGGGAGATTCTATACCTATAAGATTTATCATCCCCTCAAGCCCGGCTTTTGTCTCAAGGGTGATCACAAAATCCTTTACCGGATCATGAGGCCCCTGGATCTTGGGGCGAATCCCTGCCATATCCGGAACAATGTCTTCCTCTTCAATAAAGGGCAAGATCGGGTTTATAGACAACAGGAAATCTTTTGCATGTAAAGGGTCTATGTTGTATTCGATCTTATCTGTATAGAGATTATTTGGGCCTAACTTTAATGTCCCAGCCATATCCTTTGTGGTGTGTATACCAAGACCGGTTAGCCTTGCCAAAGGGCTAGGGTAGACAAGGCTGTTTACTAACAGTTGTTTGTCTCCTCTTACGCGAAAGTATTCCCCTTTGCACGGATAGATCTTGTACCCTGCATCCTCGGTGTCTATCCCTGCCGTTTTTGCAATCCGATCTGAGCTCAACCCCGCGCAATTTATAACAATCCCGGACATAAATGTATGCATGGAATCATCCGGGGTTTTTATCTCGCATAAGAATCCTTTAGGGGTCTTTTCCAAGCCGGTGAGCATGGTATTGTATATGATATGGGATCCCTCATCCAGGCAGAGGGCTTCTAAGGTTTTTGTAAGCCGGTGGGAATCAATAATCCCTGCATTAGGGCAATGAAGCGCAAGAGTGCCTTTTATATGGGGCTCTATCTTTTTTAATTCTTGTCTTTCAATCAGATACAGATCGCTCACACCATTTTGTTTCCCCCTCTCTAGTAGCCCTTCTATTTCTTTCGCTTCTTTCTTATTCGTCCCGACAACGACCTTGCCAATCCTTTTGCAGGGGATGTGATACTTATCGCAAAATTCATACAGCAGCGTGCTTCCCTGAACACACAGCGTCGTCTTTAGGAAGTTAGGAGGATAGTATATCCCTGTATGTAGCACCTCGCTATTTCTGGAACTTATCCCCTGGCCGGGCCCGGACTCTTTTTCTATCACCACTAAGTCCTCAGCAAGAGAAGAGACATAGTGTGCAACAGCCAGCCCTATTACACCCGCACCCACAATGGTTATATCCACAGTGTTTGACTCCATGAGAAAATCTATATAGAAATCTTTCCCAAGATACAATAAAGGAATAGATATAGAAAAAGAGGCCTTTTCCCCAACTCCTTTTTCTCCGGCTTGAGATATGTGCAAATTTATGATAACAAAAACAGATAAGGGCAAGGGTTGTTAGCCTAAAGATCAAAGTCAATGCCCTTATAGGATTTGGGATTTAGATATAGTTTTATTTCATGTCAGAAAGGAGGTGTCATGATGGGTAGTGAAGAGATATGTTACATGTCGGCCACTAAGCTGTCTGCAGCCATTAAGGCAAAAAGGCTTTCTCCTGTTGAGGTAATAGATGCCCTTTTGGAGCGCATTGAGAGGATTAACCCCAAGATAAATGCCTTTGTTACCCTGCCGGCTGACGAGGCACGTGATGCGGCAAAGAAGGCGGAAAAGGAGATACATGAGGGCAAAGACCTAGGTCCACTTCACGGGATACCTGTCTCCATTAAGGACAACATCTTCACAAAGGGCGTGAGGACCACCTTTGGCTCAAGGCTCTATGAGAAATTCATCCCTGATGAGGATTGTGCCTTTGTGGAGAGGTTAAAAAAGGCAGGGGCTATTATCCTGGGGAAAACCAATCTCCCTGAATTCGGATTGATAGCAACGACAGACAATCCTGTCTTTGGCCCCACTAAAAACCCATGGGATATGACCAGATCTCCGGGCGGTTCCAGTGGCGGGGCTGCTGCCGGCGCTGCTGCATGTCTGGGTCCGCTTCACCAGGGAAACGACGGGGGAGGCTCTATCCGTATTCCAGCCGGCTTATGCGGGGTCTACGGGCTGAAGCCTCAATTTGGCAGGGTCCCCAGGCTCCCTTCCCTCCACGGATGGGAGACCTTATCTTGCGAGGGGCCGATTACACGGACAGTAGAGGACGCAGCGTTGTTGCTCACAATTATGGCCGGCCCTGATGATCGGGATCGCTCATCGATGCCGGCTCAAAACATGGGGCTTATGAAGGCCGTTAAAAAAGATGTAAGAGGGTTCAAGATTGCCTGGAGCCCGGACCTTGGCTATACCACTGTTGACCCTGAGGTCTTGGAGATCACGAAAAAGGCAGCCCTTGGATTTCAGGGGCTTGGATGTGAGGTAGAGGAGATTACCCCAAGCCTATTGAATATCGAATCCGACTGGCTTGTGATCGTTGCAAGCGAAACGGCAACAGCTGTGGAGGGAAAAAGACAAGAATGGGAAAGGGTCATGTATCCTGGCTACAAGCCCTTTATGCCATTAGCTGATGTCCTAAAGGCAAAGGACATGGTCTTGACGCAGTTTCATAGAGAGGATCACTGGGCAGGATTAAGGAAGGTCTTTGAGACATATGATCTTCTTTTGACCCCCACAACCCCTGTGGCTGCATTTGATATCGGCATCATGGGGCCGGAAAAGATTGATGGCAAAGACGTTGCGCCAACAGCCGTAGCTGCATTTACAATCCCGTTTAACTTTAGCGGCCAGCCTGCTGCAACGATACCCTGTGGTTTCACGCGAGAGGGGTTGCCTGTGGGCCTGCAGATTATCGGGAGACGGTTTGACGAGGCTACCATCATCAGGGCATCTGCTTCTTTTGAAAGGGCATATCCGTGGGCAGATAAAAGACCTTAGAAAAGGGAGACAGGCTACTTTTTGTCCCTAGGCCCTCATGTATTCCTTACCAATATAATGTAGGGCATATTTCCCTTAAGCGGGCCGATGAGGGCAAAAGGCCCCTGCAGAGGTTTGTGTTGGAACATAGGATCCACGCCCATTCATCAAAAAAGTAGCCTCCCCTTTTTTCTCCGGCGCTAATCCCTCTTTGAACGACCCCCCTCGATGGGGGAATAAATGGGGGGGTAGGAGAAAGTCCCCCTTTGAAGGGGGCTAGGGGGAGGTCAGTCCCTTTTTCTTAACCCTTCAACATCTCTGAGATCTCTTTTTTCAGGTTTATAGCCCCCCTCCTTTTTTTATTTATTTTTCCAACCGTGCATAGCCACCACTTATGGCCTTTTTCTCCTCAGCGTTCAGGACAACAAAAAACAGATCTGTGCCGACAGCCCTGCTGTCCTTTTTGATGAGCTGAACCCTTATGGTGGTACCAGGAAGCACCATGCCCGTAAAACGGCAATAGGCGGACTTTAATTCAAATGGATTTCCTCCGGCTTCCTTATTTATAAGCTCACTAAGGGCATATGCCAGGGTGGCTGTGCCCTGTAAGATCCTCCCGGGAAGCCCTACTTCATGGGCAAACTTAACAGAGGTATGGATAGGGAAAAAGATATGGGTACAACCATCATAAACAAACGGTTCTAAAAGATCTATGGGTATAGCCGACTCCCAGAGGGGAGGGCTATCTCCCGAAGGCCTGGGGACATTCGGAAGATCATCTCCTCCCCTTCCTTCGTCTGAGCACTTGACCCCCCGCATCATGGCGCCGATATGCTCTGTGAAGACAGGAGTGCCTTCCTTGTCGATAGCATCAAAGCGTATAACAACGTGCGTCCCTGCCTTATGAGGCAGGATGGCTGCAATCCTACCCTTGATCTTTAGCTTGTCGCCTGGCCTTACAGGCCGGTGGAAACTCAGGTGTTCTGTATAATGTACCTGGGTAGCTATGATCTCTTTGGGGAAATCCGGGGCTTCGATATAATCCCAGATCCTCTCGGATATCGGCCATGTGAGGGCAACGCTGAACATTGGGGGAGCGATGACCCCATGCTCGCGCTCATCATCGAAATAATAAGGATTATTATCCCCGATGGATGCTGCATAATTCATTGTATCCCGCCAGGTTACCTTTGCGGGATAATCCTTTAATTTGGAACCCACAAAGCTTGAACTGATCTCCATAAGGACCTCCTTTTTTTTCATAATGCCAAAAACACCATCTTTAGTCAATTTAAACAAAAGAAAGCAGCCTGTCCCCTTTTTTACCCTTTTTACGCGGGACCGAACAGGTTCCCCCTTTGAAGGGGGCTAGGGGGTTGTTAATGAAAGGGAAACATCCCCTTTCCCCTCCTTTTTTCATCAAAGAAAGCTTGACAGTTATATCATTCTGATAATATTTATTATGCGTAATTGTTGTGGTTTTTTTGAGGGAGCTAATAAGATTAAAATACCTGTTGTGGGAAATGCGGGACGTCCATAAATAAGTAAATAACCTGGAAATGCGCGGGAAATGCGGGACGTCCATAAATAAGTAAATAACCTGACAAGTGATTATATTGCTGATAGTAATCTTACATGCCTAGCGGGAAATGCGGGACGTCCATAAATAAGTAAATAACCTGACAAGTGATTATATTGCTGATAGTAATCTTACATGCCTAGATTAGCCCGTCTGGATGCGCCCGGAGTTTTGCACCATATCATCATCCGGGGAATTGAGCGTCGCAACATATTCAGAGACGACAAAGATAGAGATAATTTTGTCGATCGTTTATCGGATCTTTTGCCTGAGACCCAAACCGCCTGTTATGCCTGGGCATTTATCCCAAACCATGCCCATTTTTTATTTCGAAGTGGTATTGCCGGAATATCAACTCTGATGAGAAGATTGCTTACAGGATACGCAGTCTATTTTAATCGAAGGCATAAACGGCATGGGCAACTTTTCCAAAACAGGTTCAAATCAATTATCTGCCAGGAAGACATATATTTCAGGGAGCTGGTTCGCTATATTCATTTAAATCCCATGCGTGCAAAAATTGTGTCAGGCATAAAGGAGCTAAACAAATACCAGTATAGCGGGCACAGCGTCATTATGGGTAAGCAAAAACATGAATGGCAAAATACAGAATATGTTCTTTCATATTTTGGCAAAAAGGTGTCAGAATCAAGAAGGGGTTATCTTTCGTATCTGGGGAAAGGGATTGATCAAGGAAGAAGGCTGGAGCTTACAGGAGGTGGTTTAATACGCAGTCTTGGTGGATGGTCTGCAATAAAGAAATTGCAGTTAGATGGGCAGGATCGTGTTAAAGGAGATGAACGGATATTAGGAGACGGCGAATTTGTTACAGCATTATTATCAGAGGCAAATGAAAAACTTGAACGTCATTATAAATTAAAGGCCTTGGGATATGATCTCGAAAAGATAAGTCAGGTAGTCTCTGAAATATATGATATAGAAACAGAAGAAATATATTCAAAAGGCCGGCGCAAGGTTCAAGTTGAGGCAAGGGACCTGTTATGTTATTGGGCTGTTCGGGAATTGGGAATAAGCTGCACAGATTTAGCGAAACATTTGGAAATGAGCCAGCCGGGAGTAGGATATGCTGTAAATAGAGGAGAAAAGATTACTAAGAAGCATAATTACCACCTGCCCTAACAAGTTATTTACTTATTTATGGACGTCCCCCACGTTCCCAGAGGCAGAAACATACACCTTGACCATAAAACGCACAGTCCTTGAACCTTGACTATTTTTAACCTTAGCGACTTTGCGCCTTTGCGTGAGACAAGAATAAAACAAATCCGCCCCCTTTTTCAGAACTTAGAACTTTGAACATAGAACTTAGAACTTTTTTACCCCGGGATGTTAACAGGATTTTTTAATGGGTGACCCCAATTTTGCCTTTATCAAGAGAAAAGATTGTATCCCCAGTTTGTGTCATCGGTTTGTTTATGTTTGCATGGGGGAATCTCGTAATATTGGTTTGTATAGCTAAAGGAAAGGAGGCTAAACAATGAAAGAAATAAATTTCGTTGTTGAGGAAGACCCGGAAGGAGGATATAACGCCCAAGCTCTTGGGCACTCTATTTTTACCCAAGGAGGAAGTTTAGATGAACTTAAAGAAAATGTCAAAAATGCTTTAAAATGTCATTTTGATAAAATAGAAGCACCTCTTTTTATCCGGCTCCATATAGTTAAAGAAGAGAATTTTGCTTATGCCTAAAATTCCAAGGGATATTTCTGGTAGGAAACTGGCAAGGCTACTAGAAAAGCATGGGTATGCAATTGCTAGAGAAAATATGGGGTCACATAAGACTTGTATCTAAAATGGGAAGCAAAGAACATAAAATTACGATACCTGATCATGATCCAATTAAAATCGGAACAATGAATAACATTTTAGGTGACTTAGCGGATCATCTAAAAATCAGTAAGGAAAAACTCATAAGGGAATTGTTTGGAAAAGTAAAAAGATGAGAAATAAGAGCAAGTGCCATTGTATTTTTTCTTTCCAGCAAAACAAGCTAGATAAACCAGGATGCGAGATCAACCTATACGCAATGACCAGGAGTCAAACGTAGACGCGACCCCTTTCCCTCTATTCTGCGCCGGATAAAGGTTGCATGAAAAGCTAAAATATATTACAAAAGATTAAGGGGAAATTATCTTAGTTTTTCTCAAGGAGCAAGAAGGATGGGAACACCAATTAAAAAACCTGATCCTGTGGAGGTTTATAGAGCCCTTCAGGAATTTGCAGACGAAGAAATAGAGACACTGTTACTGCTTATGGATAAGGATTTAACACAAGAGATTCTATTGAGGCGGGAAGAGGCCAAATCCAAGCCAGAGGACCTACTAAGTGAAGGGGAATTCTTCAAGTTAGGAATATAGTCTCAAATTCCATAAGTCAGTTAAGAAGAAAGACTTAAAAAGATTTCGACTAAATCTCAAGGAAGAATATCCCCTATGCTCCCCTACCCCGTCCCGAAGTTAATTCTTTTCTTGACACTACCGATTAGGCGAAGTATTGTCTTATAAAAAGTAAGACACAGGGAGGTCTCACATGAGAACCAAGAAAAAGATGAGCGTGACCATAGATACGGAGATATTTGAGGCCATTGAGAAGGCCGCGGAAACCTGCAACATGGCGAAGAGCCAGTTAGCTCAGGAAGCATTCAGGTTATGGTTCAAAAAAAAGACCGAAGAATTGATGGCCGAGGGATATGTTGAAATGGCCAGGGAAGACAGGGAATTTGCTGATACAGTGTTTGATGCTCAAAAGGAGATTCTATAGTGAAAAATTTTCCCGCGTGTGGCGAGGTATGGCTTGTGAACTGGAATCCTACCAGGGGAAGCGAACAGGCAGGCAAAAGGCCTGCGCTCGTTATCCAGAACGACATTGGCAATGAAAAAGCTTCCACTACTATCGTGGCAGCTATTTCAGGTTCCGTTAAAATCTATCCTATAAACATCGAAATTGACCCTCCTGAAGGAGGATTAGAGCGTCCCTCTATCGTAAAGACAGGCCAGATACTTACCGTATCCAAAGAGAGGCTGGGAAAAAGACTCGGGCGGATCAGCTCAAAGAAGATGGAAGAAGTCAATCGTGCCATTAGATTAAGCTTAGACCTTCCATGAACTACCAGAAGGGAATAAGTTATATCTGTCAAGAAAGAAGAACTGACCCTGACTTGGTTTAAAAACGCACAGCCCTTAAACCTTGACTATTTTTAACCTTAGCGACTTTGTTTACCCTGCCTGCCCCGTAGGTGGGACCCATCGTACTGGGGTGAAATTGCCCTAGCGCTTATTTCTCCAGGGAGTGAGACAGTCTTTTAAACAATTTAGCGCCTTTGCGTGAGGCAAAAATAAATTCGCCCTAGATCATGTTGACATTTCATTAA
>JAYEFR010000202.1:0-1968 GCA_034716155.1 Thermodesulfobacteriota bacterium | reverse complement strand
GCCGTACAGGGTATTTAAAGAGGCTGAGCAGAAAGAATTAAAAGAACTACCCGCCCAGCCTCTTGATTACACAACAGCCTCCCGGCAGCATCTTCCACCAGACCAGCATGTCTTGATTGAAGATAATTGGTATTCAGCCCCATACGAATATATAGGGAAGAAACTCAACATCTATGCCCAGGGGCAGTTAGTAAAAATATACAGCGAGTCGAAGCTTATAGCCACTCATAAGAGATCTATGGGTAAGGGAGAAAGAATAACTACTTTACTTCACTACCCTGCTCAAAAGCGCTTCTGGCTTGAGAATACACCTGCTGTATGCCGTGAAAAGGCCGGAAAAGTCGGGCAATCCTGTTTCGAAGTTGTGGATGCACTTTTATCAGATAAGGTTCAGGATCGCTTACCAGGAGTACACAGGCTTCTGGGCTTCAGGGACAAGTATGATTCAGAGCGTCTTGAAAAGGCCTGCAAACGGGCCATTTACTATAATGACAAGAGTTACCGTAGAGTAAAGGCAATACTTGCAGCAGGCAGGGAATCAGATCCAATAGAGTCTGACAATGAGCTGATCCCAAGAACTCAAAAAACAAATGAATTTGCTCGCGACACAGCTGTTATGCTCAGTCCCGGAGGTGTTCAATGATTGCTCAGGATATACTGCCACGTCTAAAGACTTTGCGTCTTGGAGGAATGATTCATTCTCTTGAACTCCGCATAAAAGAGGCATCCAACAATGATATGAACTACATGGAGTTCCTTGAATTGCTGCTTGATGATGAGATTAATCGCAGAGAGAGTAAGAGGTATGAACAACGTATTAAGCAAGCTCGAATTGATGTTGGTAAGCGCTATGATTCCTTCAACTTCCGTATGGTACCTTCAGTCCCTCGCGGTGATATTGAAATGCTGATGACATGTGAATACATCAATCGTGGCGAAAATGTACTCTTCGTTGGGCCAACCGGAACCGGCAAGTCGCATCTTGCACATTCTCTGGGTAATAAGGCGGTAAAAGAGGGATTTAGAGTACTGTTCCGCCCCACCCATAAGCTTCTTGGGTATCTGCACGCAAGGCGTGCAGATGGAGGTTATGCGAAATACATGCGGAAGCTGCAGAAATTGGATCTGCTCATTCTGGATGATTTTGGTCTTGTGCAGCTAACTCCTCAAAACGCAAATGATTTATATGAGATAATTCAGGAAAGATATGAAAGGAAATCGATAATAATCACAAGCAATAGAGCTGCAAAGGAATGGGACGACATTTTTGGAAACCAGCTTATGGCATCTGCAGCACTTGATCGTCTTACTCATCACTCCCACTATATCAATATAGATGAAAATAGTTTTAGACAATTAGAAAGGAATGGGAAAATACCCTCCAACGGAGAGTCCGCTGGAGAGAATAAATAGGATGGCTTACTGGTACCCTCCCCTTAGCCAAGGGTGGGGGACACCCCCCCTAGCCATTGACACAGGCAGAGCGGGTATTTGCGGCAATGGGTGTTTTAAAAGATGGAGCCTCTTCAATCTTTGAACCCTGTCTTGATGTATCAATGGGTGGAGTTCTATGCGGGTTACCCGCACTTATCTCGAATGGTCTTCTAAGTCACATAAAAGATTGTTTTTCAAAACTCACGGGTTATTACACAGAATTGCATGTATTGCTGTTGATGGCTTACATGGCATTAGGCCGAATTAAGACAGTAGATCAGCTTCAGGGTTACGCACCGGGAGAACTTGGTAAATTGATGGGTCTTGATCGTGTACCAGAAGTACGCTGTCTCCGTAGTAAGCTGGCGGAGCTCAGCAAAGATGAAGCACCGGAGAAGTGGTCTGCTTTGCTGAGCAGGGACTGGATGGATTCAGCTCCTGAACTTACAGGAGCTCTTTATATCGACGGGCATGTTCGGATTTATCATGGACACAAGACAAAATTGCCGAAGAGATTCATATCCCGTCAGCGTT
>JAYEFR010000201.1:778-1997 GCA_034716155.1 Thermodesulfobacteriota bacterium | reverse complement strand
AAGAAAAGCTATGAAAAGATAAGAAAAGGGGCGAGTTTTAAAAAATTAAAAGAATCTATAGCAGTTGCAGCCGGGCATGATATTCTTGATTCCTGCCCCGTGACCATAGGGAAACACAACCACGAACAGATCGGCAGATTGTTTAGATTCGCAAAAGAGATAGGTTACAAGAAGATTACGTTCCTGGGGCTGAAGCCCTGTGATGATTACAGAAGATATGCCCTAAGCAGGGATGAGTATGAAAAAATCTTCTTTTCCATTCTCGAAAATCAAAAAAGAGAAAGCATGGATGTATATGTTGACGAACCATTTTTTAAGCCATTTTTGAAGGAACATAACATTGATTATTTACCTGACTCTGAAAACGGCATCATAGTTCAGGATGTCTCGCGCTGCATCTTTGGTGACTACATGTTTATTGAAACAAACGGGGATGTAAAACCATGCACGTTTGCCCCTGTCGTGATGGGCAATGTGAATGAAAGATCCCTTGGCGAGATATGGCATGATATGCAGGGTTCGAAACTGGTGGCAAAGATAAAGGATTTCTCAACAAGAGAAGGGCCATGCAGGGAATGCAGGTATCTACATGAATGCGGGGGCTGCAGGTCGAGGACGTTTGGCTTAACTGGAAGCTGGACAGCATCAGACCCTTCCTGTCCGCTAATGAGGGAAAGCCAATGAGAATTGTGGGAATAGACCCAGGGACATACAGTTTTGATATCTTTGGGATGGAAGACAACCAGAGGGTCATTGCAGACGAATCAATAAGAGCAGAGGATATCTTCAGAGACCCGTTCATACTTGTTAAGAAGCTTGAGGAATTGATGCCCCTGGATATGGTTGTTGGCCCGTCAGGATACGGGATACCTCTAAAGGGTATAAAGGACATAACAGAAGATGACATAGCGAAGATGATTCCCTTAGACACACAGGTAGCTGTAAATGAGGGGATAAAGATGGTGCTCTTGACAATGAAAGAAAAAGAAATGCCAGTTTACTTTACCCCTGGTGTTGTTCATCTCGAAACCGTCCCCCCCTACAGGAAATGGAACAGGTTTGATATGGGGACAGCAGACAAGGTATGCTGCGTGGTGTTGGGCATAAAAGATCAGGCAGAGCGGGTAGGCATCTCATTCAATGAAACATCATTTGTCTATGTAGAGGTGGGATATGGATTCACGGCCGTGATGGCTGTCAGAGATGGGAAGATCATTGA
>JAYEFR010000201.1:0-768 GCA_034716155.1 Thermodesulfobacteriota bacterium | reverse complement strand
ATGGGAGCATGGGGTTTCGAGCGTGTGGGGGGATGGATGCCGAGGTGGCAATCAGACTGAAACCGCCCTTGACTCAGGATATTGTCTTTAGGGGAGGGATAAAGGATTTTGCAGGGCAAGACATAGAACCAGGAGATCTGGCCGGGTTTGAAGAAGCCATGACCCTTTTTGGAGAAGGCATAGAAAAGGATGTTGCATCAATATTGGTCTCTGTTTGCCGTGCAAGAGAAGTTATCATCTCTGGCAGATTGACAGATTATGATTTTATAAGGAATGAACTAGCGGGCAGGTTAAGCAAATATGCCCCTGTTGTAAGAGTAAAGAAGGGATCAAGGATTGCAAAAGAGGCTGCTTGTGGGGCCTATATCATTGGAGAGGGGTTGCTTGGCGGAAGGTATCGCGGGCTTGTAAAAAATATCGGGATATTAAATGGCGCTGAACATGCGGATTGATTTCCAGGAAACTCGCTGCATCGAATTCTGTCCCTCGGGTCGCCTGGGGGCAGGCCAAAGCATTAAAGGCAAGATTGAAAAAAGAGAGCATTGTGATGATTGACCATTGCCTAACCTCAGGGTGTTCAATGAGAAGATTATCAGGGATGGACATGTAAGGCAAAATGGATCTTCCTTAGAAAGAAATGTTCCAGGTCATTAAAAAATTGAGAGGGGTCAGGCCTTTTTTACTTATCTTCTATAAAACACGATGGGTCCTCTGATAAATAGTCACCAGTATAGGCCATGGCCCGGCCACGGCATCCGCCGCAGATTG
>JAYEFR010000200.1:0-1998 GCA_034716155.1 Thermodesulfobacteriota bacterium | reverse complement strand
TGTATACTGATAGCCTGGGGGCTACTGGTATAATGTTAGGACTTGTGTTTTCAAGTACTCCCGCTGCCATGGCATTATGTAGCCCGTTTATGGGAAGGTTGTCTGACCGTTTAGGTAAAAAGCTTTTGATAACATCCGGGCTTGCCGTTGGTAGCCTTATAGCAATTACCTTTGTATGGGCAACTAACTCTGCAGATCTTATAATTATTCGTCTCTTACAAGGAATTTCCAATGCTATGGTGGTTCCTGTTGTCATGGCTTACATGGGAGAGTTAAGCCCAAAAGGCCAGGAGGGTAGCTATATGGGGGTATATAGCATGATGGCCTTTTTGGGCATGGCCGCCGGCCCTTTGGCAGGTGGTGTAATAGCAGATAGTTGGGGAATGGATTCCTCCTTTTATGCGCTTGCAGGGTCTCTGGGTATAGTCTTTATACTCACTTTGTTTTTGTTGTCGCCGCAAAAGGGATCAAAAGAACCACAGCCTGTTTCAAAGCGTCCGCTCAAGGATATCCTTGCTTCTAATCCATTAAAAGGACTTTTTGTTTTTAATTTTACACTTGCCATAGCGCAGAGTGGGCTTATGGTATTTTTGCCACTCCTGGCTAAAGGCCAGCAGCTTACAATTACAGAGATAGGCATGATGGCATCAGTGTTTGTGCTTTCTGCAGGGATACTTCAGGTCCCCTTTGGTGTAGTTGCCGATAGATATAATAAGGTAATGCTTGTAATGATAGGGACACTTTCTATAGCTGTTGGTCTGGCATATATGACCATGGTACCTGGATTTTTGTCCCTTCTTTGTTTGGCGGCGATTATGGGGGTGGCTTCTGCTGTGGCAAGCCCGGCTGCAAACGCCATGGTGGTGGAATATAGTCGTGAAATAGGGATGGGGGTTGTTATGGGATCAATGAGGTCTTTTACCAGCCTTGGAATGATCATAGGTCCCATAGTTGCAGGTATTGCAATGGATCTGGTAAATATCGATTATGCCTTTTACTCATGCTCTGTGATCTTTATTGTAGGGGCATGTGTATTTTATCACTACACTAAAGACATTTCAGGGAATTTCAAAGATTAACTAATACCAAGTTGCTATCAAGTATTGCATACCCACCTGAAATTATTAGATTGCTTCGTCGTCCGTTTCGCCTTTAGCGGACGGACTTCTCGCAATGACATATTCAGTGTGTTTTTGCGGAATCATTAAAAGTGTTTTTTATCAAATTCCGGCAGTCCGTAGGGTTTATAAAATGCAGGAAAATCCTCTTCATAAATTCCAGGCGCATCCGGGAGGGTTTGTGCGGATCTAATCATCAAGATTTCCTGCATTCTTTCTTTATCTAAAGTATGACTCATAAGGGATATAAGCGTGTCTACTGCATTAGGGGGGCAGCCCTTTACCCTAATTGCATCTTTTAAGTCTTTATTGGCTTGAATCGTACAATTGCCAATCAAAAAGACCTTTTTTGAATCTTTTCTTGGTTTAAGGTCAGGATCACAGCAAATCTCTACATTATCCAGAGTTATTCCACTGTTATCTTTACAAAAGATAACCACTGCTGCACATGTGGTAAATATACAGCTAGAACACAGGTGTTTCCCTGGGCTTTGGAATGTAACCCCTTTTATGTTTGTCTGGCGAAAGAGGTCCTCAAAGTCATTTTCCCACTCTAGTTTTTTTGTTACATCTTTGATGTTCTCTCCTCTGACATCTATCGTATGTAAGTCCAATGATCGCCTTGATATTGAGGCGAATTCTTTTAGATGTCCTATTGAAGAAGGCTCAAACCCTATTATAGTTGACCCCACTATATCACAGGATAAAGCGTCTTTCCCTGCAATAATCAAGTTCATTCTACACGGTGTACCAATACCAGTAATAGGTCCGCGTTCCAGGGCATAGATTCCATCAATTATCGTGAGCTTGGGTTTTACCTGGGTATTCAGCAAGGCGATCATTTGGTCTAGACCTTTTTTATGAAACTCCTTTCTGGACC
>JAYEFR010000199.1:0-2014 GCA_034716155.1 Thermodesulfobacteriota bacterium | reverse complement strand
AGTAGCAGAAATAATTAGAGCAGATTGACTCACAGGTGGGCTTCGTATATGATTTATGTATAATTTTTGAATATACTTAAAACTATCAGGAGGGTAAATAATGGCTCTACATATAGTTATCATGGCCGGAGGTAAAGGGGAGCGTCTATGGCCTTTGTCTAGAGATGGCAAGCCGAAACAGCTACTTCCCATCGATGGCAAGAAGAGCTTACTTAGAAAGACCGTGGACAGGGTCCTTCTGCTTGTTGCCCCGAGTCAAATCTGTGTGGTAACAAACAGCGATATTGCCGACAAGGTAATGGATGAACTGCCTGAAATACCTGAAGAGAACATCTTTACTGAACCGATTGCTCGTAATACTGCACCATGTATTGGATATGCAGCTGTAATGGTGGGCAAGCAAGACCCCCAGGGGATAATGGCGGTGCTTCCATCAGACCATGTCATTACAGATCCGGGAAGGTTTTGTGATGCCCTTCGCTTTGGTGTCACATCCATAGAACAGTATCCGGATTTACTAATCACTCTTGGCATAGTCCCAAATTACCCGGAGACCGGCTATGGTTACATTGCTCCCTCTGACCATGTCTACGCAAGCGACAGTTTTGTATTATATAAGGTTGAGGCCTTTTATGAGAAGCCAAACAGGAGAAGGGCTGCAGGTTACATAAAGAAGGGCTATCTCTGGAATTCAGGGATGTTTCTGTGGCGTGTGGACACCATTTTAAAGGCATTTAAGGAATATTTGCCTGATATGCATAAAGGCCTGATAAAGATGGGAGCAAAGATAGACAAAGATGGCAAGGCCATTTATGAGTTCTATAAGGATGTAGAAAAGGTTTCTATTGATTATGGAATTATGGAGAAGACACATGACGTAGCTGTTATCCCGGCTGAGTTTGGGTGGAATGATGTGGGATCATGGGATGCCCTTGGAAGGGTTTCCCCTGCAGACGGCAAAGGCAATGCCGTGCAGGGTTATGCAGTATTGGAGGAATCGTGGAACAATGTGGTTTGGGCTACAGGCAAAAAGATCGTGCTCATAGGTGTGAACAACATGGTGGTGGCTGAGGGGCAAGACTCCATACTTGTATGTCCCCGTGGAAGATCTCAGGATGTAAGCAAGCTTTTAAAGAGGATAAGGGAAAATCAAGAGTGATTTTGGATTAATGGATAGATCGTAGCTTCGCCTGCGTTTTGCTTTATCTTGACATGCCTTAATAGCCGTGACAGTTTGATAATATTAATTATTATATAAAATGGGAGGCTTGTATGAAGGATGTGGCCTTATTTGTTCCTTGCCTTGCAGATCAGTTTTTACCCGAAATAGGTGTCAGCGTAGTAAAGGTTTTTCGCAAACTAGGGGTTGGTTTTACCTATGATAAAAGGCAAACCTGCTGCGGCCAGCCATTGGTGAATGCCGGGGATAGGAAAGGGGCTTCCCAGGTAGCAAAACACTTCATCTCCATCTTTGAGGGAAGCGAGTATATTGTTGCGCCTTCCGGCTCATGCATACACACTATCAAAGAGCACTACCCAAGGCTACTGGCTGATGAGCCTGCATGGTATCAGCGGGCATGTGAAGTCTCGGAAAAGGCCTATGAACTATCACAGTTTCTGGTCTCAATATTAGGTGCAGGTGATGTTGGTGCCAGGTTTGAGGCCAAGGCCTGCCTCCATGAGTCTTGTGCTATACTTCGCCAGCTAGGGGTCTCAGACGAGCCAAAGACGTTATTAAAAAATGTAGAAGGTCTGGAACTTACCCCATTAAATGATGCTGATGTATGCTGTGGGTTTGGCGGGGAGTTTTCAGTAGATTATCCCAATATATCAGAGGCGATCGTGAAAGATAAGGTAAATAATTTTGAGGCATCTGGTGCTGATATCTTAATACTGGGCGAGCCTGGTTGTTTGTTAAATATCAGAGGATATATGTCTTACAATGGGGTAGGTGGCCAGGTCAGGCATATAGCCGAAATCCTGGCCGGCGAATAGGAGGTGGTAGCGTTATGAA
>JAYEFR010000198.1:0-10327 GCA_034716155.1 Thermodesulfobacteriota bacterium | reverse complement strand
GATGACATATGTCCGGGGAGCAGATATTTTGAGACAGATGTGAATGAAGACCTCTCCCCAATAGAAGGCATTGAAAAAAGGATAATAGACAGACCCATTTGCCCGACCAAGCATACTTATATGTACAGAGAAGACTACATACTAAATAAGGTAAGGAAGAGTCTGGCTCATGGGGTTGTATTTATATACCAACAGTTCTGTGAGCCCCATCTGTTCGACTACCCGCATATAAAGGATGCGCTGGCAAGGCAGGATATCCCTTCCCTATTCATTGAGATAGAACCCTCAGATAATATATCCCAGCAGATCTACACAAGACTCGAGGCATTCTCTGAAATGCTCTCGCAATAAAAGGAGACTTATATGGCTGAAAGATTACAGAGCACAAAAAGGTTAAAGGAATACATGACAGCCTACTATATAGACGCAAAAACTGCAGAGAGTAGTAATAAAAAGGTGGGGTGGATAACCAGTGGCGGACCAGTGGAGTTCTTGATTGCCATGGATATAATACCAGTATACCCTGAAAATCACGGTGCCATGGTAGGTGCCACACATCAAGGGGGGATGCTCTGCGAGTTTGCTGAGAAAAGAGGATTCAGCAAGGATGTATGTTCATATGCCCGTTCAGATATAGGCGGGCTATTATCAGACGATCCATCCAAAAAAGGGCCTATTGGGGGACTGCCAAATCCTGATATGCTTATCTGCTGTAATAACATATGTGGCACGGTTATGAAGTGGTATGAGACTGTATCCAGGTATTTAGATGTGCCGTTGTATATCATAGATACTCCTGTAATCCATACTGGGCCAATCCCTGAAGAGGTCATCGACTACGTGGCTGCGCAATTCAAAGGATATATTGAATTCCTGGAAAAGGTCACAAAAAAGCACCTCGATATGGATAGGCTCTTCGAGGTATCACTCATAGCCAATGAGAATGTCACTATATGGAACAAGGTGCTTAGAAAATGTGCAAATAAGCCGGCACCAATGACTGCATTTGATGCCTTTACACATATGGCGCCTATCGTCACATTAAGGGGGACACAAGGGGTCACGGATTACTATAAGGCACTTATAGAAGAATTGGACGAAAGGACCTCACAGGGGATAGGTGCAATAGATAATGAACAATACAGGCTTTTATGGGATAACATACCCGTATGGCATAAGATGCGAGATCTATCCACCTTTTTTGCCAACCATAACGCTGCCTTAGTTGCAGATACCTACACCAATGCATGGGCATCAACCAACATTACAACAGAAGGCGAAAAGGATATATTAAGCGCTTACGCAAAGGCATATACTCCCATTTACCTGAATATAGGGATTGATAAAATGATTGATGTCATAAAAGGGATTGCAGATATATTCGATATAGACGGACTGGTGTTGCATTCCAATCACAGTTGCAAGCCCTACTCCGTAGGCCAGTATGACATTGCAAGAAGGTTCCATGATGAAACAGGGAAACCATCTGTAATAATTGAAGGCGATATGACTGATGAAAGATCGTGGGCACAGGAACAGGTCACCACCAGACTTGAGGCATTCATGGAGATGCTGGAGGCAAATGTATGACTTTATTTGCAGGTATAGACATAGGATCTGTTGCCACAAAATTGATTATACTTGATAGCAACCCTGATAAGGATAAAAACATTATGTATTCTCAGGTGGTACCATCCTCCCATGATCCGGAACAAACAGCCAAAAACCTGCTAGAGAAAGGAATTGAGACCCTTGGAGAAGAGCCTGCAAAGATCCTGGCAACCGGTTATGGAAGACATATTGCAGACTTTTCCACCACAACAGCCACGGAGATAACCTGTCATGCAAGGGGAATTTTCTTTTTATATTCTGCCGAATGCACTGTAATAGATATAGGAGGTCAGGATTCCAAGGCCATATCCATCTCAAAAAAAGGAAAGGTTACTGATTTTGTAATGAATGACAAATGCGCAGCCGGTACGGGTCGCTTTCTTGAGGTTATGGCAAGCGCCCTTGGTGTAGATCCGCCAGGTCTTAACAACCTTGCTCTGAATGCAAAAAACAATATAAAGATATCTTCTACATGCACTGTATTTGCAGAAAGTGAAGTTATTTCTTTAATCTCAAAAAAGACACCGAAGGAAGATATTGCTCTTGGTGTGATCGCATCCATTGCATCTCGAGTGGCCTCTATGACCTCGAGATTAAATATCATAGAACCCGTATTCATGACAGGAGGTGTCTGCCAGGCGGCATCAGTAGTTACTGCAATGGAAGATGCCCTTGGCCGAAATATAAAAGTGCCTAAAGACCCCCAGCTGATCGGGGCATTTGGTGCTGCGATAATTGCATCAGAGGATAAAAACTGATACTAAACTTGGGGGACACTGTCTCAAAAAGGCATGTTCTTTTGCCTTTTATCCCTTCGATTTAGCACGTGAGCCAGATAGATATTGAAGACAGTAATGACCGCAGCAGGTATAAGCTCCCATTGGAGTAAACCCAACCATCTTCCCTCAAGAAGCGCATCATGTGCTACACCACATAGCAGGGCAACTGCCAGGTTATGTGGCAGAGACCCTAAAAGCGTACCAATAAAATAGTCACTAAAACTAATAGGTAAAGGGGATGCACCATAGTTTATTGCTGCTGCAGGGATCATAAATGTCCTGGCATACACAATTAGCAATAGGGCATTATTGTGAACCATGGAATAAATCCGGTGAGGTATCATTGTCCTTAGGTTTTCTTTGATCAATAATGGAATTATACCCATCCTTACTATCATAAATATAGCACATGCAGATACCAATGAACTCACCTGAAGGGCAATGAAACCCAACCATGGCCCAAAGATAAGACCACCTATAACAGCGAGTGGGGTTGCAGGGACAAAGAAGATAATCCCAAGGGTAAAGCACATAATATATACAAAAACGCCACCCCAACTCATATCCTTTATGACAGTCCTGAAGGTATCCACTGATATTGAGCCGTAAAAATGATGGATGATAGCGCCTATAACTATAAGTCCTATTATTATTATAAACCCGCCTGCAAAGCGCAGCTTATAAGACTCTGTCGTACTTTGTCGATCCATAGATCATTCCATATACCAGTATATTATCAAAGAATCCCCTCTAATTATAATCTCCCCTGTCAGCTGGGCAGACACAACCAAAGATGAAAATAGCAATCAGATTCAAAAAAACAAGACTTATTTACCACAGGGATCACAGAAAACAAAAGGGGTTGCTTTTTTATCCAATCAAAAAAATATCGATTGGATAAAAAGATTGATTCCTATAGGGAGTTCATGGTTTTGATTTGCCGGTATCTCCGGGCAAATCAAAAAGAAGATAAGCGCTTTGTGATCTCTGTGGTGAATAATAAGACTAAACAAATGCCGGTGACCATTTTTATATAAACGCGCATGAGCGCCAGCGCTCGCAACGAAGGATGAAAATGTTTTCGGGATGAGAAAAACATCCATCCCCGAAAACCGACCCCTGATCCCCGACCCCTATTTTCATATAAAGGAACGGAAACTCTTAAGATTCAGCCGAATCATGAGAATTAATAAGTAATTTTGGTTGGGCCTCGTTGTGATTTACCTCCTTTAAAAACCTCTTCAGTACCGTCTCCTCAGGATCCTTTACCTTCTTTAAAGCCTGAGCAATATCAACCTTCCCGGCAGCAAATGTCTCATGCCCCCCACCGATTCCTATGCCATGAGCGATCTCATTTGCAAGTACACCAGCCATATATCGTGACCTGGTGGTACGGATAGAAAAGAGCACTGACCCATTATATTTGCCATAGCACAAACACCATCTAATTCCTTCCATCTGTACTAATTCATCAGCAAACGTCCCTAACATCTCCGGCCATCTTATCATCTCTATCTTAGCGACCACAGCATCTCCATATATAACGCTATTCTTCAATACAGAATACAGCTCCCTAAAATAATCCACGGGCATTGCAGGATGTTCAATCTTCGAGAGCTTTTTCTGTAATATATATGGAAAGAGGAACACGCAGGCCCTGGTATCTGCATCTGTAGTCTGTCTGCCGAGATCCCTGGTGTCGGATTTGATCCCGTAAAAAAGGGCTGTTGCAATCTTGCGATCCATAGGAATACCCAGCTGTCTGATATATTGCGTGATAATGGTAGATGCACTGCCCAGCTCCTTACGCACATCTATATATTCGGCCTTTAAAGAAGACTTCCTCAAGGGATGATGATCTATAATTATGGTAGGGCTAACTCCCTTTGGTAATGTGACATTGCCGGTCTGGGGCTGGCAATCAACCATAGCAATCACAGAATAGCTCCGCGGTGAAATAATATCGAAGGATACCATATCTATGCCTAACAGCTTGACCATAGATCGATTTTCAGCCCTGCCTATAATTCCGCCATACCCAATGATTGAAGAAACGCCAACTGCCTTACGAAGGATATACTTTAACCCAAATGCAGCGGCAATACTATCTGGATCAGGATTTTCATGGGTAACGATCAGAACTTTACGCTTACCACTGACCAACTCCAATATTCTCTCAATTTCTTGCTTTGTGTGAACTGACATTACCTAATCCCCAATGTGTTAATTATTTCTAAGGTTCTGGTTATATGTGTACCTTTCCAATAAGTCCTTGAACACCCGGGACATTTGGAAAATGTATCATGGGTTAGAAATACATATTCAGGGACGTATCCCTTTGCTTCTTCCCGACCTATAGGATATAAAGGCTCGTTGCATATACTGCATCTCGAAAAGGGTTTTGCTTTGCCCTTAAGATCGAGGGCATTTATCACCTGCTTTAACTGAAGATTGATCTTATCATCTCTAATAACCATATAACCATCGGTTAATTCTTTGTTATGTGCCCTGGTAAGGACTACCCTATGCGATGATAACGCATTCTTAACCATATCATCATCCCAAAAACGCATATACATGGCATCAAACCCTATAAGTCTGAGCCATTTGGACAAACGTCCCAAATTCTGATCACACAAAAACTTCACCTCTTGGCCTGAATGCATCCCTTATATGACAAACCTCTCCACTTTCTTCTATTGCTATTACATCGAACCTTACAGGCCTATTATAGACACCCCGCTTCATGATATAAGCCTGCGAAACCTTTATTATCCGTCTCTGTTTCCACTCAGGGATCCAACTTAAAGGATTACCGAATCTAGAACCGGTTGCAGTCTTTACCTCTACAAATACTAAAACATCATGGTCTTTTGCAACAATATCTATCTCCCCCATCTTTGTGCTGAAATTCGACTCAAGGATCTTATATCCATCTGCCTTTAAATGCAAACGGGCAATCTCTTCGCCTCGCATCCCCTTGCTTTTAGTGCTGCCTTGTAACACCCTTAAAACTCCTTCTATGGATAGGAGACGGCCCTAATTTCCTTATAGCCGCATAGTGGGCAGGCGTAGGATATCCTTTATGCCTGGCAAAACCATAACCAGGGTAAATACTATCCATATCAACCATATACCTATCTCTTATAACCTTTGCTACGATACTCGCAGCCGATATAGATGGTTCAGTTATATCCCCTTTTACAACCGCTATACTATTAAATGGCAAATCCGGGCTGACATTGCCATCTATAAGCGCACACTCCGGCTTGATACCAAGCTTGGATACCGCATTCTTCATAGCCGAAAGGGTTGCCTGAAGTATATTTATCTCATCTATGGTAGATGCATCCACCATAGATACCCCAGTACAGATATGAGGAGATTGCATAATGAGTTCATAGATCATCTCACGTCTTGAAGGGCTGACCCGCTTTGAATCCTTCACATGCCTTCTAATCTTGGATTCAAGGGCGATAACCACTGCTGCTGCCACTACAGGACCTGCCAGAGGTCCCCTGCCAGCCTCATCTACTCCACAGATAGGCCAAATCCCTTGCCTAAGAAGGGCTCCCTCAATATTCATGATACTACCGTAACTCTTTAAGCCTTGCAGCCTTTCCTTTTCTTTGTCTCAAGTAATAAAGTTTTGCTCTACGCACCTTTGAATGGGATACCACATCTATCTTCTCGACAATAGGGGAATGTAGAGAAAACACACGCTCCACCCCTATCCCGTAAGAGACCTTACGCACAGTTATAGTCCCCCTATTGCCTCCTTTATGCCTGGCAATAAGCGTCCCTTCAAACACCTGGGACCTTGTACGGTTCCCCTCTATAATCTTCATATATACCTTCACCTTGTCCCCTATCCTAACCTGAGGAAGATCTGTTTTCATTTGTCCCTTCTCAAACTGTTCCACTAAATCCATGGATTACCTCCCTAGTATCCTATCTATTGATATTGCCATAGCAGCACGCACCGAAAGATGATTATACGGGCCTACATCCCTTATAGGCTCAAGCACGGCATCAGCTTCTTCCAACACCCTTGGAGCAAGCCCCCATCCTGTGCCAAATATCAAGAGTATATCCCTATCCTTAGATAAAGCCCTTACATCATCAAAACTTATCGCACCATCATGAGAGCGTGCCGAAGTAGCTACTACGAGTGCATTCGTGGCTTTCTTTACCTCATCTAGACTATGAGCCAATCTTATCACCTCAAAGGCCTTCTTTCTTAATGGATTATACACGCCTCCAAACCCCTTAACCCAATGATCAATGATCTTTTTCGCCAGACAAAGCTGGCCTTCATACGGATGAACGATATAGAGCTTATCTATACCATATGTCAAGCACACTCTTGCAAAATCATGAAGGTCCATATTTGTAATGGCAGTGGCTATCTCTTTACCATTCTTATCCAAACAAGGCCAATGTACAAGCCCTACCAGTACCATACATATATTCCCTCTATTCTTCCTCTAAAAGATCGCTATCTGTTTTGCTAAGGGTCAGCATCTTAAATAAATCAGGCCTGGTTTCCTTTGTCTTTTTGAGAGACATCTTACGCCTCCACAGGCGTATCTGTTCATGATTGCCAGAAAGCAGCACATCAGGTACACTCTTTCCCATAAACTCTTTAGGCCTTGTATACTGCGGATATTCCAACAAACCATTGTAATGAGAATCGCCTGTAGAAAAGGTATCCCTACCCAAGACATGAGGGATAAGCCGAGAAGTGGCATCCACAATCACCATTGCAGGGATCTCGCCCCCTGTAAGCACATAATCACCAATGGATATCTCTTCATCCACAAAAAGTCCTCTAACCCTTTCATCAACACCTTCATAATGACCACATATAATGGTTATCACATCCTTTTTGCTCAAGCGTAACACATCACTGTGGGTAAGCACCCTTCCTTTAGGGGTGGTAAGTATAACATGGCCAGGCCCCTTTTCTATATCCTTCAAGGCCAGAGCTATAGGCTCCGGCATCAATACCATACCGCCACCTCCCCCATAAGGGGCATCATCTACCACCCTGTGCACACCTAAACCAAAGGCCCTTAAGTCCTTTATCCGAATATCTATAATCCCGTTTTGACGGGCCCTATGTAGAATACTGGTACCAAAGGCACCATCAAACATATTAGGGAATAAGGTGATAATATTAAAGACCATCATCTTTTAAAAAGGGGGCTTCTCTATTCTAAAATCTCATCTAAAGAGGAGGTGTCTACTACTATGGTCCTTTTCTCAATGGAGATATCTTTTACTACATCAACTACGGCTGGGATAAGATATTGCTTTTCTTTGTCTACTACGTATACATCATTGCTACCTGTCCTGATAATATTCACTAACTCTCCAAGTTCTCTCCCATCTTCCTTTAACACCTTCATCCCTATGAGATCACGCCAGTAATACTCATCCTCCTCTAAGTGGGGGAGCCACTGCCTCTTGATAAACACACCCTCGCCTTTTAGTCTTTCTGCCTGTGAGATATTTGTAATACCTTCAAGCCGCACTATATACTTACCTTTTCTTTGCATGCAGGAAAGAACTCGCCTTGGTTTACCTAAGGAGCCTATTATCAGATATGGATAGGCCTTAAACTGTTCAAAGGAATCTCCATAAGGCGTAAGCAAAAACTCACCTTTAAGTCCTTTAGGACCCTTGACCTTTGCTATTTCGATGAGATCATCTCTCATCTTCTATTCAATGATTTCTAAGACTGCCCTCTTTTTAATCTTTGTGGATGCAGCGGTCAGCAAGGTCCGCATAGCACGTGCAGTGCGTCCTTCCTTCCCAATGACCTTACCTAAGTCGGACTTTGCCACCCTAAGCTCTATTACCGACGTAACCTCTCCTATTACCTCTGTAACCTTAACTTCGTCTGGATTGTCCACTATCATCTTGGCAATGTACTCTATCAGTTCCTTCATCATCTCTCACCCCTTACTAAAACCTTCTTAATTTTAGATAGAAAAACCTTTGTCTTTGATAAGCTTTCTTACTGCAGGAGTTAGCTTACTACCCTTTGCTACCCACTTCTTTATCCTATCTACCTTTAAATTAATCCCATCCGTCCTTTTCGTCGGGTTATAATAACCAACAATCTCTAGAAACCTTCCATCCCGTTTAGATCTGGAATCTGCCACTACTACTCGATAAAAAGGCATTTTATTTGTTCCTCTACGTGATAACCTGATGCTCACACTCATACGTCCTAATATCTCCTTTATTAATCTCTGCTAAAATCAACTACATTACAAGAGTAGAGGATGTCAAGCTAATTATCCTTCATGAGTGGAACACGGAACAAACATAGTACCCCCGGTGAAATGGATTGCCAGGGCAGCTGCCCCTGGTTTAAGAAATGTTTGAACTATTGCCCCTTAGGTAACAATAAATATTGGCAATATCGGCTTCTATTTGATATAAAGAGAGATTCATATGGGAAAATCTTTAAAACCCCTTGATTCTATTTTAATAAAACCTGCCGGGCCGGATTGCAACATGGCCTGCACCTATTGCTTTTATTATGAAAAGGCGGGTTTGTTTTCAGAAACAAAGGTTCACCGTATGAGTGATGATATACTTGACAACCTGATCAAGCAGATGATGTCGCAATCCGGATCGCAGACCTCCTTTGGCTGGCAGGGAGGAGAGCCAACATTGATGGGGCTTCCATTCTTTGAAAAGGTGGTCGACAAACAGTTAAGATACGGCCGGGGCCAGACTGTTGGAAACGGACTGCAGACCAATGGGGTCTTACTTGAGCGCCACTGGGCAAAATTCTTAAGCAGATATAAGTTTCTGGTGGGGTTGTCGCTCGACGGGCCGGAACACATCCATAATCGTTATCGACTCATGCAGAATAAAAAGGGATCGTGGTCAAAGGTGGTTGATAAGGCAAAACTGCTGCTCGACCATGGAGTGGAGGTAAATACACTAATAGTTGTAACAGATTATTCAGTTCAATTCCCTGAGGAGATCTATGAATTTCACAAGGCCCGGGGGCTAAATTACATGCAATTCATCCCCTGCGTAGAGACTGATCCGAAAAACCCCACAAGGGCTGCTCCTTTCTCTGTTCCACCCCGTAAATATGGTTTCTTTCTCTGTAGGTTGTTTGATTTATGGCTTGATGATTTTGTGGATGGCGTGCCAACCACTTTTATCCGTTTTTTTGACTCTGTTCTTTACAGCTATGCAGGAATGCAGCCTCCCGAATGCACCCTGTTAAGGCAGTGCGGTGTGTATGTGGTAGTTGAACATAACGGGGACGTGTATTCTTGCGATTTTTTTGTCGAGCCCAAATGGAAATTAGGAAATATAAGGGATGACTACTTAATCGATCTTTTGAACTCCCCCAAACAGACCGGATTTGGTCAGATAAAATCCAGGATTCCTAAACCCTGCAAGAAGTGCAAGTGGCTGAAGTATTGCCGTGGCGGATGTATCAAGGATCGCATCCGCGATCCAGGTGACAATGGTGTAAATCATTTCTGCTCCTCATTTAAGATATTTTTTGAGCATGCAGATCAGCACCTCAAAAAATTGGCCAGGAACATATCCGGGGATTAAAAACACACAGGGGATGTTTATATAAAAACAGCTATCAGCTCTCAGCATTCAGTAAAGAATAAGATTTAAACGAGTTCATGCCCAAGGACAAGCAGAAAAATAAGAGTAAAAGGAAAATGAAGCCCCTCTTTAAGCTGAGCGCTGAATGCTAGGGGCTGATAGCTTTTCATCCTTCGTTGTGAGAGCAAAGCACTCATGCGCGTTTATATGAAACAGAAGTTCCATAAAGATGGCGAGCTTAATCAAAGTCAACCTATTGAAATCAAGAGACTTTTCGGTTAGAGGTCAATTTTTTTCTTGTGGCTACACGGATGCCTCTGCAGGGAAAAATCTCAGGA
>JAYEFR010000197.1:0-2026 GCA_034716155.1 Thermodesulfobacteriota bacterium | reverse complement strand
CCCAAAAATATTATTCGTTTTGTCAAATATTAGCCCAAGGTCCGTCAGCTCAACATTATCTAATTTTAGTATGGTTTTAACAGCCATAGGCTAGCATTAAACAGATATTGGGTATCTGCCGTATTCAAAGGTAGCATCTATCAATGCCTTATAATTCTCAAGAGGTACATAATGCGTAATAGAGTTACTCGAACCTATACAGAACCCCCCTCCAGGTGCTATATACCTCATTCTCTCTTTTACCATCTTTCGAACTTCGTCTGGAGTTCCTCTGGAGAGAGGATAGTCAAGGTCAACCGTGCCCAATATACAGAGTCTCTTTCCCACCTTTTCCTTCACCTCTCTGACATCCATAGCCTTCGGCTCTATGGGATGGAGACCATTGATACCGATATGTATAAGGTCTTCCATAACTTGCCAGAGGTTGCCATCTGAGTGAAATAGAAATGGAATATTATGCCTTTTCGCTACATCCACAAACCTCTCATACCAGGGAAATATCCATCTGCGGAGATATTCTGGGGACATAATTAGTCCACCAGCGTATGCAATGTCATCACTAAGCCATAGTGCTCCCACATATTCGAATTGGGCAAGTCTCTCAAACACTTTGAGATGAAATTTACCTATCCTCGAGAAGACCTCGCCTATGAAGTCAGGTTGTTCTAATAATGAAAACATAACGGTTTCAAAGCCCATTATGAGCCAGGCCTCCTCGTATATTCCACCCTGGGGACCTGCTATGACCTTCATACCTTGTGGGAGGTATTTTTTTGCCTCTATTATAGATGAATAGTCTATATTCTCAGGGTCTGGCCAAGGATATGTGTCGAGGTCCTTACTCGACTTTAATACTGCATCTGGGTCGGATAACCAGCTTTTGGGGAATTCATATCTTGGGGTTATATGTATATAATCGTATCCAGCCTTATCCCAGAACTCTACATCTTTTTTAACATCATAATTAGCCTTTCTGCAGTCAACTATTTCCTCTATAGGTTCTTGTAAAAATTTTTCCTTAATGGGAAAGTCGATCCATAATTCCGCAAGTGGCACACGGTCTGGCTCTCCGCCAAATAATGCAGTTTTCATTCGGTTGAAATCGGGTTTTAAATTAATATTTTCCATATTCCATCACCGCCTCATACATTGCCATTATATTCTCTGATGGCACACCAGCTTGTATGTTATGCACCTGATTAAAGACAAAGCCACCACCAGGAGCCAGGTCATCAATCCTTTTTCTCACTTCCATCCTGACCTTCTCAGGATTGCTGAATGGCAAAACTTTCTGGGTATCGCAACCACCTCCCCAGAAAGAGATATCGTTACCAAATTCTTTCTTTAATCTTTTGCTGTCCATATCCTTTGCAGAGACCTGAACCGGATTAAAGACATCAATGCCTATATCGATAAAATCGGGTATGAAATCATAGACTGAGCCACAGGAATGGATCAATAAATAGGCGTCTGTGTTTCTTTTTATAAATTCACATAGCTTCTTATGCCTTAGTTTCACGGTCTTTCTGTAAAGAGCGGGTGATATCTGTGGTCCATCTTGCATACTCAGGTCATCTCCGATCTGGACAACCTGCACATAATCGCCGACAGCCTCAAGCAGTTGTTTTGCTAGCTCAATCTTCACTTCTGTTATCTTATCCAGCAAGTATTCGGCAAATTTCTGATTTGACACAAGGTCCATAAGGAATATATCCCATCCCCTAAGTTCCTGAGCACATTCGTAGATTGAACCGGCATCATCAAGCATAAGGGCATAGTCTGTATTTTCATACAGTGCCTTCGCTTTATTTCTAAGATTCTCTACCTCTTTTTTATCGTATTCATACTGCCATAGATACTCCTCTATGTCATTTATTTCTTTTGCATCCTTCAGGGGATGATAGACCGTGTCGAAGTAGTAACCATTATCAGGCATTCGAGCTGTAATTATATCGGATTTACTTTTCAAGACAAATGAGCCATTTTCCTTTTCTGGATTTAAGTTACAGGGAATTTCACATTCTGA
>JAYEFR010000196.1:0-2032 GCA_034716155.1 Thermodesulfobacteriota bacterium | reverse complement strand
GTGGCTGTCTCAAAACTCCCTCAATAAAGCAAAACTTACACATTGAATAATATTGATATTACTGGTTGAATTAGTGTTTTAAAAATCTGTAAAATGTTATAATTAAGGTATGAAAAACGAGATAAATGCAGATTATAGCAAACGTTATCTTTTTCCTCCCTCCCTAGAGGATTGGGTACCGGATGGTCATCCTGCCAGATTTATCCGGGAATTTGTAGATAACCTAGATCTATTTGAGTTAGGATTTAGAGAACGTAAAATTGTGGAGGGCCGCCCCAATTATTCTAACAACCTTCTCCTTAAGATCTGGCTTTATGGATATTTCGAAAAAATCTATAGTACTCGGCAATTGGAAAAAGCATGTATAGATAGGGTTGCACTGATTTGGCTAACTGGTCGTATTGGTCCAGATCATAATACCATTTGGAGATTTTTCAAAAAAAACAAGGGAAAGATTAAAAATGTTTTTAAAAAAACTGTCCATATAGCTATTAACACTGACATGGTTGGTTTTGCTCTTCAGGCAGTAGATGGGACTAAAATATATGCCAATGCCTCCATTAACAAAGCTATGCATAAAGATGATCTTCAGAAACTACTCAAGAAAGTTGAAATTTCTATGATTAATGAAGTAGTTAAAGAGATTAATGATACAGAGCGCAGGGAATCCTCCAGGCCGTCATATCTCCTACCTAAGAAATTACAGGACAAGAATGCCTTGTCAAAAGCTATAACTGAAGGTTTAGAGAAATATTCGGAATTAGAGAAACAGGAACTTAAAGAACGAGTCCAGGCAAATATACAGGAATTAGATGATAAGAAAAAAAAGTCCTTAAGCATGACCGATCCTGAGAGTAGGATGATGAAGAATAAGTCATCAAAGGATTACTGTTATAATGCTCAGGCCGTTGTTGATGGGAAGAGTCAGATAATAGTAGGTTCGAAAGTGACCAATGATGAAGATGATCATCATCAGATGACCAAGATGATTAATGAGTCTGAAATAAATTGTAAAAAGCAATCAGAGACTACTCTTGCGGATGGAGGATACTTTTCAGGTTCAGAGTTCAAGAAGGCTGAAGAGGAAGGTTATTCCGTAATAACTCCTGTAGATGGGAAAGTTGGAAAGAGTACTAAAAAAGGCCAGGATCTAGAATTTGCAAAAGATAAGTTTATTTATGATCCTAAAGAAGATGTATATATATGCCCAATGGGTAAAAAGCTTAAATACATGTCAACTTTAAATCGTAAATCAAGAAGTTATCCAATAATGAGATATGGTTGTAAAGATTATAAGGATTGTCCAAGCCGGGATAAATGCTACAGATCAAAAGGTGGAGGAGGAAGGAAGATTGATAGAACAGCTTTTGACGATGCAATTTACCGGCAGAATAAGAAAAATAGTTTAGATGAGAATAAAGAAATTTATAAAAAAAGAAAGGGAATTGTAGAGCCGGTATTTGGTTGGATTAAGCATAATAATGGTTTTAATAGGTGGCTTTATCGAGGGTTAAAAAATGTTGATGCTCAGTGGAATCTGATATGTACCGGTATAAATTTACACAAGCTTTTTAAGGTTTGGAAAGAAAATGGGCTGAAGTTAGGATAAAAAAGGGAATGAAGTAGCCTGTTTAATAACCTAATTTCATAAAAAATAACCTAAATATTGATTTGATAAATCGAAAATGTTGTTATCTATAAAAGGGTGCTTTTGTTGAGAAAAATACTCACAAAATATCAGGTTTGAAAAGGTTATGAGACAGCCTCGTGGACTTGACCCCTATACAAATCCTAGGTTCGGTTTAAGTTGTAGCATAAATTAGTACCTTTTATTTCGTATTGTCCTGGGAATCTTAAGGAGTCACCCAATTCTCCTTTTTTATAGATAATCTCACCATAGGGTTTATAGATAAGGGACGGTCTTTTGAAGTATTGATTTTTTCTCATTGTTTCTTTCTTCTTTTTGTATGAAAATACAAACTCCCTAAAGAACCAAAAGATAAATCGCTAAATAAATCAAATTCTATGATCT
>JAYEFR010000195.1:0-2038 GCA_034716155.1 Thermodesulfobacteriota bacterium | reverse complement strand
GGTATGTCTGTTATCAGATGCACATGGTCTGGCATTACAGCCATTTCAATAAGCATGATACCATGTCTTTGTGCAATCTCCTCCAAAATGTTTTCACAAAGCTTTTTATTCTCTTCTTTCTTGAACATATGGTACCTGTACTTGGGGTACTATTCAAAGTAATAGACACTTTGCCCAATTCAATGGCTTCCGCTAACTAATCCCATTTTTTTATGCTCCGGACAGGCATTTGTAGCACCCGCTAAAGCGGGTGCGCCTGTCCAAAATTAAAAACAAGTATTATCTGAAAAGCCTTGCTAAAGAAACGTGTGCGCGATTCATCCCCTACCTAAAGGTTGGGGATTTCTCGCTAAGATGTGTTAAGGATTGGTGAATATGAGGCATTGACAGATGTTGATATTCACTACAAATTCTTTTTGTTCAGGTTCTAAACAAAAGAGATAAAATTTACAAAAAATAGCCAATCCGAAAGAGAGAATCCAAGCGTTTCAATGTATAGACTCAATAAAGAGAATCAGATGTTGAATATCAAGACCTTGACTCCATCGGTTGCTGATAAAGCAGGTTTATGAGGTAAGTGTTGAGATTATTCCCGTGGGAATTAAGAGAATTGCACGCTAAATAAATTCACTTGCATTTCATACCAAAAATTTAATTATCCGGGCTGGAATTCATGAATTCAACGTTTTGGGGTTAAGATGATAGATGAAGGGCTTGCGGAATATGGACTCGAGATGGCTGATAAAGCCGACTATGCAGAAGTAAGGATGGAGAGCGTAAAGGGCAATTCGATAACAATGTCCAACGGGGTTATCGAGGGCTCGGAGCTTTCAGAGGAAATCGGGCTTTCGGTACGTGTTCTGGTCAACGGGGCAATGGGTTTTCACTCTACGAACATGACAGGCAGGGAAGCGATAAAAGAGGCCGTGGATAAGGCAATAAAAATCGCTTCCCTGCAGGAAAGAAAGGAGAAAATCGGGCTGAGCGATGAAAAGGCATGGAATGACAGGTGGGAGATAAACGAGAAAAAGTCCTCCCCCGGCTTGGATGAGATAATAGATTACCTGCAATCACTTGATTCCATTGCAAAGGACGACACGCTCTCAAGAGTATTTTTTTATGACGGGGAAACGGCGGAGAAATATTACGTAAACACCGACGGGACAAAAATTTATTCGAAAACACCCCTTCTTTCACTTTATTACCTGATAACCGTCGGGGAGGGGGGGAAAACGGAGCAGATGAACAGGGAATTCGGCAATGCCGGCGGATGGGAATTCGTGGAAAAGTGGAAAGCAGGGGAGGCACTTGTAAGAGATATAAGTGTCATGAAAAAACTCATCAGCGAAGGAAAGAAGCCCCCCGAGGGTAGGCTTGACATTGTCGTCGGCCCCTATATCACAGGACTCATTGCACATGAATCGTGCGGCCATCCGTTCGAGGCGGACCGCATTCTCGGCAGGGAGGCGGCCCAGGCGGGTAAATCATTCATAGGGGCAGGTATGCTCGGGGAGAGGATGGGAAGTGAGTGTGTATCAGTAGTTGATGACCCGATGTTGCCGAACAGCTACGGACATTACAGGTATGATGACGAGGGGGTGAGGGCAAGGAAAAGATATCTGATAAAGGACGGCATGATAAACGAATTTTTGCACAACCGTGAGACGGCATTTTCACTTGGAAAGAACAGCAATGCTGCTGCCAGGGCTTCCGCCTACGACCGTGAGCCGATAGTGAGGATGGCAAATACATATATTCAGCCGGGTGATTTTTCGATGGAAGAATTGATAGGGGGCGTGAAGAAGGGGATATACATGGCAACATTTATGGAGTGGAACATAGACGACCGCAGATACAACCAGAAGTATGTGGGCGAGGAGGCATACTACATAGACAGGGGAGAGATTTCGCACATGGTAAGGCATCCTGCACTGGAGATCACCACCCCGTCATTCTATCAGTCAGTGGATGCGGTGGGAAGGAAACTCGAATTCTATCCGGCAACGTGCGGGAAGGGAGAGCCGATGCAGGGTGTGCC
>JAYEFR010000194.1:0-10487 GCA_034716155.1 Thermodesulfobacteriota bacterium | reverse complement strand
CATCTGAATTGACAGGCGCTTCGCCCGGAATGCTTTGCTCGTCTGTTGCAGACTGGCCTGCATTCTCCAATGGGCTCAGTATCTGCATCTGATTTGCTACAACCTCTGTAGTATAACGCTTGTTGCCATCACGATCATCCCACAGTCTCGTCTGTAATCTACCCTCGATATAGACAAGCTTGCCCTTGGAAAGCAGCTTTGCACAATTTTCTGCAAGCTTGCTCCAGGTTACAATCCTGTGCCATTCTGTCCGTTCCTGTCTTTCTCCTGACTGGTCTGTCCAATTTTCGTTGGTAGCAATAGTAAAATTTGTCACAGGCCTTCCATTTTGAGTAAACCTCATCTCAGGATCCTTCCCGAGCCTTCCTACCAATATCACCTTATTTACAGAGCCTGCCATTAAAATCCACCTCCTTGCTTTCTTAAATACCTCTTTTGAGAGCTAACAGCCTTTTTAATAATATGTCAAGATAGAGATTCTATTCTTGACTTTCCATGACTATTTTATTATTTAGCTTATATATGTATATGTGGTGGAGTTTTTCAGCCTTTCTCGGGTGCGCATTGTATATTTTATTATTCATTATACCCCACACAATAATATCTATCGCCACCGGCTCCGGGAACATACCTCATATCATTGCAAGATACTGGGCCAGATGGACACTTTTCTGCTCTAATGTAAAGGTCCATGTAGAAGGTGAAGAAAACATCCCGGAAGGCCCTGCCATATATATGTCAAACCATGCCAGCCATTATGACGTATTCTCTATCCTGGCTTATCTGGACGTGCAATTCAGGTGGATTGTTAAAAAGGAATTATACTTGATCCCATTGCTTAACCTGGCCATGAAAAATGCAGGCTATATAAAGATAGACAGGTCTAATCATAAAAAGGCCATGGAGAGTATGAAGATAGCAGCGAAGCAGATAAGGGATGGAACCTCCACCATGATCTTTCCGGAGGGGACGAGATCACCGGATGGTAAGATTCAATATCCATTTAAAAAAGGCGGGTTCCATCTGGCTATCGATGCTGGTGTCCCTATTGTGCCTATTTCAGTTGTAGGATCCAGGGCGATCCTAGCCAAAGGTTCATATAAGATTAAGCCCGGACATATTACCCTCAAGATTGGCAAACCCATAGACTCTGCCGGAGATGATGTTCAATCTCTTATGGAAGAAACCTACCAGGCGATAACGCAGTATTTATAGGCAACCAATGATAACAGATATACTTTACAGGTGTCCTGTCTGCGAAACCTTGGATTGGCTTGATAGAAATGATAGATGCATCAACTGTGGCGCACACATGGAGATGACATCCGGCTTGGATGTCTCCATAAATGGGCAGAGGCAAACGATTGCATACTGGTATGATAAGATAAGATCTTTTAAGCTGCCCATCTCTCCTACAGGAAGTATATTAAAAAGCAAAACCGTCCTCCTTTCAGAAGATACCCCGGATGGTACATATAAAGGGCTATCAGGTATCACATCCACATTATTTGAAAGAAGGCCCATTAGTAAAGGGATACTGTCATTATCTGCTGACAAGCTTGTATTTGTTGGAGATTCTACCAGGCGGGATATCCCCCTTCATCAGATTGTATCTGTAACCATAGAGTCTAATACTGTAATAGTTGTGCTTAAAGGTAGAAATACATTATTTTTTGACTTCACAGAAGAATCCGGGAAAAAATGGGAGGATTTTATCAGACAGGCCATAAGTAATTACTTCCCTGAAGAAGAGATTGCAGAATTCCATCCAAGGATAAGATTTGCGAGCAAGCTTAAGACAAGACCAGCCCCGGCAAAAGGACATACTGCCCTTAAAGTCCCCACGCACCTATGGTATAAAACAAACTTTAATATTTTACATCAAAGTATAAAGTGGATCTTGAGAAATGCCATAAAACTATTAATCCCTATTAACATAGAGGGCCTGGACAATATCCCGCCTAGCGGCGCTGCAGTATTTATATCAAACCATAGCTCCTTTATGGATGGTATAATATTAGGTGCAATCACAAAAAGGCATATCTGGTTTATGGCAAAAAACTCTGAATTTAAGCACTCTTTTATGCAATGGTTCTTAATGCTCGCCAAATCATTTCCTGTTAGAAGATATGCCACGGATGTCCAGGCTATAAGAAATTCCATAAGGATAGTGAATAAAGGTCATATCCTGGGGATATTTCCGGAAGGAGAACGCACCTGGGATAAAAGGCTACTTCCCTTCAGGCAGGGCTCTATTCGTTTAATACTTGCCCTTGGGCTGCCTGTAATTCCAGTAGGTATCTCAGGGGCATATGAACTTTTACCCAGATGGGCTTCTAACATAAAAAGGGCGCCCATCAGGATAAAGATAGGTTCTCCTATACATATAGACCAGATACCCATTCCAAGACAGACGCAGGATCAGATAGAAAATATGAGTGATAACTTAAAGACAAGGATCACTGAGTTGCTGGGTGACAAAAATTGACAGATGTAAGGATTATCCCTTTGGGTGGAGTTAGAGAATTTGGCCTTAATTCCACGGCTATAGAAACCTCACAAGGCGCTGTCCTTGTGGATGCAGGTCAAATGTTTCCGAGATATGCCAGTGTGGGCATCGACCGGATTATCCCGGATTTCACCTACGTTGTAGAAAATCAAGAGGCCTTTGAGGCCATTATTCTCACACATAGTCACGAGGATCATATAGGTGCGCTGCCTTATCTCTTAAAGGAAGCCCCTATCCCTATATATGGCCACCCCTTTACAATAGAGATGGTAAAACGCAAACTTTCGGAATACGAGATAGATGGCAGGCTCACATTCCACCCTGTAAAAGCCGGGCAAAAAATCTCTGTAGCAGGTCTCGATATAGGCTTCATTGATGTGGAACATTCTACCATAGGATGTCTTGCCTTAATGCTTCATACACCCCAGGGTGTAATCGTTCATTCAGGTGATTTTAGAAAGACACCCCCAGCATACAAAGATATCCCCTCCCCTATTAGGCTGTTTATGTGTGAAAGCACAAATGCAGCATCCGAGCCTAAATGTGTTGATGAGACAAAGGCGCTCGAAAATATAGACCGCATCGTAAAAGCCACCCCTGGTATGGTAGTAATATCGACCTTTGCCAGTCATGTAAGTCGTATAAATGCCCTTGTAGAAATAGCCGCAAAAAATAATAGAAGGGCGGCAATAGTCGGAAGAAGTATGAATCAAGTTGTAGATATTGCCACCTCTACAGGTTATATTAACCTGGACCCTAAAACTCTTCTTGACCCGGAGATTGTCGCCTCAACCAAAAAAAACAAGGTAATGGTCATCTGTACAGGCACACAGGGGGAGATATATTCTATGCTGTCCTTGATCGCCAAAGGCTGGCATAAGATTAAAGTTGGACTCGAAGACAGTGTTATCATATCTGCCAGGATGATTCCCGGAAATGAGCTGGCCATTGGCAGATGCATAGACCGGCTTCTTGACTATGGGGCAAAGGTTTTTTATTCGGAAACATCAGAAGTTCATGCTACAGGGCATGCCACACACGATGAAATAAAAAAGGCCATTGCCCTGCTTGCCCCTAAGATTGTTATGCCCATTCATGGGGAATTCCGGCAGATGAAGGCTTTATCCGACATAATCCTCACAATCCCTAAGATTGCGTCTCAAATAGTTCTGCCTAGACCAGGCCAGATATGGACACTTAATGCAGAGGGGATAAATATTACAGGGGATGCCCCTCACGGGAGATGTTTTGTAGATGGCGAATTTACAGGCGATATTAAAGATGTGGTCCTAAGGGATCGCAGACATATATCAGAAGGGGGGTTGGTAGTAGCCTTTGTGGTGCTTGATGGAAACTCTTCCAATATTATCACCGGCCCGGACGTCATGTGTAAAGGGGTGGTCCCCGCATATATGGAACAAGAGGTTATAGACAGTGTTAAGCAAAAGGCCCGTGAGGTTCTCGAGACCTCACATGACGTTGATATAGATGATGTGCAATCCTTACAAGCCTATGTGAAGGAAGAACTCGGACGTTACCTGAAACTCAAACTTGGAAAAAAACCCATGGTCATCCCCATCATAATGGAGATATAGGTTGCGTGATTTACTTATTGCACTATCTTTGGGCACAATCCAGGGCCTTACGGAATTCTTACCTGTATCAAGTTCAGGACACCTGGTCCTGTGCCAGGGATTTCTTCAAGGTAAATGGATAGGAGATGTACTCTTTGATGTCTCTTTGCATCTAGGCACAACGCTGGCGATTATTGTCTTTTTTTTTAAGGACATCATAGGCCTTATAAAGGGGATATTGCCTCACTATTATAATAAAGAACAAATGCATCTGATCATATGTTTATTCATTACCACCCTTGTCACCGGTATCATGGGGGTGTTGTTTAAAGATGAATTCGAGGCCATGTTTTCAAACTCTACTCTTGTTGCATGCATGCTTTTAGTCACGGGCCTGCTTACCTTTTTTACTGATAGATTTAATATAATAAACTCAAAAAAGAAGAGTAATGATATAAAAATAACCAATGCCGTGGTAATAGGGCTTTTCCAGGGCTTTGCCATAATCCCTGGAATCTCCAGATCAGGTTCTACCATATTCGCAGGGGTAGCGGGTGGTCTTGACCGTACGTTGGCTGCCAGATACTCCTTTATCGCTGCAATACCGGCTATCATTGGCGCTGCGGCCCTGGAATGGAGCGGCGAAGCTGCATCTTTAAATATGCTCCACATTACAGGAGCTGCTGCTGCCTTTATTATAGGGTTGATTTCTTTAAAATTTTTGGTATGGACATTAAGAAGACGTAAATTTTTCATATTTTCAATATACTGTTGGGGCATAGGGAGTATATATCTTATTATTAACGCATTGAGGTGATTTCGTTGAAGCAGGAAGGGCAAGATTTAATCAAGAAGAGAATAATATCCCTGATTATCGCGGCAATTGCCATTTTTTTATCCCTTGCTCTTATATCATACTCTGCATCAGATCCCTGCCTTTCAAACTATGCACATGTAGAAAGCATAAAGAACTGGATGGGCATATTAGGCGCATATGTGGCTGATGTCCTATTTGCACTCTTTGGAATAGGTGCCTTTTTCATCCCCATCTTTTTTATCGAATATATCTATAGATACCTTGCCGGCCTAAGGCGTGTTCGATTGTTAAATGCCTTTAGCTCATTAATTATATTTTTTGTGTTTATTATATTCTTAGGCGTATTCTTTGAAGAGGTAAAAATATATGGTGTCTCCAGAATGGCAGGCGGCGCCTTGGGAACCATTATAGGTAAAGGACTTAGTACTTATCTTAACCCATGGGGCTCTCTCGTATTACTGATTACCTTGCTTAGTGCAGCCTTAATAGTGGGCTATGACCTGCCAAGGGCCTATACTGCTATAAAAGATCTGATCAGTGATTTAAGTCAAAGAAAAGTAACCGCAGATGCCCCTTCAATCGAGGGCGCGCAAGTCACACAAACCAGAAAAGATACGAAGAAAGGTATAAATATCAATAATCATAAAAGAGGGAAGCCAGCCCCTGAAAAGACAAGACTTCCGCTTCAGACAAAGCTTGGGTTCTTAGGAGATTACAACCTCCCGCCGTTGTCATATTTAAGGGCGTCTGAGTCTCGCGGCAAGTCTGTAACATCTAAAGAATTAAAGGCAACAGCATCCCTTATCACTTCAAAGCTTAAGGATTTTGGTGTGGATGGAGAAATTCTGGATATAACGCCAGGACCTATTATTACCATGTATGAATTCAGGCCTGCCCCTGGAATCAAGATAAACAGGATCGTAGCCCTGGCAGACGATCTGGCTATGGCGCTGAAGGCAACCCCTGTAAGGGTAGTAGCGCCAATCCCTGGCAAGAATGCAGTAGGTATAGAGATTCCAAACCGCAGCCGGGAGACAGTATATTTAAGAAAGATAATAGCAAGCAGTGAATTTATCACCGCAACATCTTCGCTCACGCTGGCCTTAGGCACTGATATACAAGGCGCCCCTGTGGTTGCTGACCTGGCAAGGATGCCTCATCTATTAATAGCAGGGGCCACAGGTACAGGCAAAAGCGTAGGATTAAATGCCATGATCCTGTCTCTACTCTATCGGTGCAGCCCCTCAGTATTAAAATTTATCATTATAGACCCCAAAAGGATCGAGCTTTCCCATTATGATGGGATTCCGCATCTTTTGTATCCCGTGGTGACAGACACTAAGGAGGCATTAGCCGTGTTCAAATGGGCTATCTCTGAGATAGAGATGCGCTATAAATTATTCAAAACCCTTGGTGTAAAGATTATAGATACATACAATAAAAAGGTGGAAAAGACCAATAAGGATGCACCAACAATACTTGCAACAACAATGAAGGACGATGCCCAGCTGGGTATCTTGCCAAAAATTGTAATTGTTGTAGATGAAATGGCTGATCTTATGATGGTAAGCAGGGAGATTGAGGAGTATATTGCAAGACTTGCCCAGATAGCCAGAGCAGCAGGCATATACATGATAGTAGCAACACAAAGGCCATCGGTTGATGTAATAACAGGCCTTATAAAGGCAAACTTCCCGGCACGAATATCCTTTAGAGTGTCTTCAAAGATAGATTCAAGGACAATCCTGGATGGCTCAGGCGCTGAGCAATTATTGGCCCAGGGAGATATGCTATTCTTGTCCCCTGGTTCACCATATCTTAGACGCATCCATGGTGCACTTGTATCAGAAGAGGAAGTAGACAGTGTTGTGGAATTTATAAGGGAGCAAAAAAACCCGGATTATGTCAAGGACATAAACGAACATATCAAGCGGATATCTAAAGAGGATAACGACTTAACCCAGCCTCAGGAATATGACCCGATGTATGACCAGGCCTTAGAATTTGTAGTAAACAATGGGAGCGCATCCATCTCGCTTATACAGAGACACCTAAGAATAGGTTATAACAGGGCTGCGAGAATTATAGAGCAGATGGAAAAAGAGGGTATTGTAGGGCCGGCTGATGTAGCCGGGAAACCAAGAAAGGTGCTGATAAAACCTTATCCGGAAGGGATGGATGAATAAGATATTATATATATTATTAGGTATCGCTTTCATTTTACCAGGCCATGCCCATGCCCTTACATTAAGTAATATACAGCACAGGTATGCCTCTCATAGGGATTTTATTGTAGGATTCAGCCAGGTGACACACCAACGTCTTAAGGGTGGCGAAATCCACTTTGAGGGAAAGGTCTCTTATAAGAAGCCAGGCCATGTCCGTATGGATGTGTATAAACCGCAGAGACAAATAATCCTACTTAAAGAAAACCAGGTGTCAATCTATCTGCCTGAAGAAGATGAGCTTAGTGTACAGGAGATACCCCAAGAAATAGCCTCCCAAAATATCCTTGCATTTATGTCAGGCATTGACACTATAGAAAAGGATTATGAAGTTCAGATAAAGGATGACCACCTCTTACTCACCCCAAAGCAAGGCCAGGGGTCTATCGTGGTATGGGTGGATAATGAATATCTCATAAACCGGATACAAGCTGCTGATTTCATCGGCAACCGCATTGATCTGGTATTCCATAATTATATATTTGATCAGGGCCTATCCGATGAGACCTTTTCCATTAAGCATCCTGCTTCCGCCCCCTGACCCCTGTTTTTATATGAAAATAGGGGTCGGGGATCAGGGGCCAGGGGGATGTCATTGCGAGGAGGTTTTTAGGCCGACGTGGCAATCCCATATTGGTTGCAGACACTTTGAGATTGCTTCGCTAAAGCTCGCAATGACAATATGGGTATTATGCAAAGGCCGATGAGGGCAAAAGGCCCCTACATTTCCCATAAAACTATTTTTTTATCTTTAATCTTTTATCTCTTGTCTTTTATCTTTTCGACTCACGACTCACGACTCACGACTCACGACTATTCTTAATCACCCAACACCCAAAACTCAACACCTTTTTTAACTCTTTACTCTTAACTCTTTACTCTTAACTCTCCACTCTCTATCTCAGAGAATGGGCAATGATCAGTTTTTGAACCTCACTTGTTCCGGCCCCTATGGGAAAGACCTTGGCATCCCGCATATATCTTTCCACCGGGAATTCCTTCATATAACCGTACCCCCCATGGATATGCACTGCCTCTCCCGTAACTTTAGCCGACATCTCACATGCATAAAGCTTTGACTGTGCAGCCAACATCCTGGCCTCCCTGAGTTTGCCCTGATCCCATAATGTCAATCCCTTGTATGCAAGAAGCCTGGCAGCCTCAATCTCCACCAGCATTGAAACAAGCTTATCCTGTATCATCTCAAAGTTAAATATTGGCCGGCCAAACTGCTCCCTTTCCTTGGAATATCTAAGGGATACATCAAAGGCGGCCTGGGCAATACCTATGGCAAGACAGCTCCACATAAATCTCTCCACATCAAGCCCGGAGAACATCTGCCCCAATCCTTTGCCTTCAACACCCCCCAAGAGATTCTCTTCAGGCACATGGCAATCTTCCATTATGATCTCGCCTGTGGGCGATGATCGCAGACCCATCTTTGAAAGCTTTCTCCCTACCTGATACCCGGGAAAATCCTTCTCTACTATAAAGGCACATAACCCATTTGTGCCGATAGACGGGTCTACTGTGGCATATATAAGGGCTATATCTGCAATAGGCGCATTGGATATAAACGTCTTGGTGCCATTTAAAATATATTCATTACCTACCTTGCGGGCGCTTGTCTTTAAGGATGTGGCATCTGATCCAGCGCCTGGTTCTGTCAGGCCCATGCAACCCCTTTTTTCGCCTTTTGCCAAGATTGACAGATACTTCTTCTTTTGTTCTTCAGTGCCATTGCGGGCAATGTTATTGGCACAAAGTAGACTATGTGACCCAAAAACCGTGGCCACGCCGGCATCAACCTTTCCCAATTCCTCCCCCATCAGCCCAAAGGAAAGGTAGTCTGTGTGCATACCATCATACTCAGGGGGGATACCCATACCCAAAAACCCCAGGGGCTTTGCCTTTTCCCACAGGTCTTCTATAAACTTTTCTTCTTGATCCATTTCCTCGACCAGAGGAGCTATCTCCTTTTCACTAAACTTCCGAACCGTTTCCTTAAGCATCTTTTGCTCATCAGTTAGATCAAAATTCATATTCACACTCCTTTATTTTTATTCACTCCTCAAAATATATCCCCGTCCCCACTAAAAATCAGGGCACATATTAACCTGGAGATATAACTATATTGTTAAATATCTCAGAAAAAAATTATACGTTATAAAGATTGACTTGTAAATCAATAACTACCGGAAATTCAGCCCAAGCAAGAAAAAGGGGACAGTGTTTATATGAAAACAGGGGTCGGGGATCAGGGATCAGTTTTCAGCTTAAAGAGAAATATAGAATAGATTCAATTCTTGAGACCTTTGCATAATTGAAGAGCCTGTCTGCATCTCGGATAAGAGACATTTTATCTACCTATATTGTATGACGTACATAGAATTTTTACTCCGCACAGGAGGCATAGGCAGGCATATTCATTGCGGGGAGGTTTTTAGGCCGACGTGGCAATCCCATCGGTTGCAGGCACTTTGAGATTTTTCACTTCGCTTAAGCCCCCCACACTTCGTGTGGGTCCCATATTTTGTCTTCGCTAAAGCTCGCAATGGCAATACGGATATTACGCAAAGATCCCATCCTATCTGAAAGTTTTGCAACAGACGAATATACAACTGACTACTAACAGGGACATGAGTAATCTTGAGGTAATCGAGAGGCAAAATAAGTTTAGATATTGTGATTTTGGATTTTGATATTGTTTAGGGTTTAGAAATTAGGATTTAGAATTTTTCTGCATTTGGGGATGAAATAACACATATTTTTCCGCTTTTGGCGGTTGTCCCTGCTGTTCAGCCATGAGGGTTTACAGGCTTAATACCTCTAACTTCAGTCAGCGGATATTCCTTACCATCTTCGAGAAATCATAACAATTCCACGTCCGGATCCACAGGCTTATGAAATTTTACCCCCAAACTCTCAGGCTCGCTCCATACCACAGTACCTGTAAAAGGAATCACTTTCCCATACTTTTCAACATCTACACTGAGATTCATTGATTTTCCGGCCAGGCCTATAATTGCGTGTAACACAATGTATGCCCCATCAGCGCTGATGTTTCTAACACGGCCAAAGATATCATCGTAGCCCAGAAAATTACAAATGGCCTTGGCATCGATAGGCTTTCTAGCAAGCCTTCTTCTTTCTTTTGTTCCCACCATTTATTCACCCTCTTGTTGTTATTACACAAAATCCCTTTATTTTTATTGCAACACTACCCAGGCTGCAAATTTTTACACAAACCATAATAAAATGAGCAAAAACCATACCAGACCAGCGATCCGGATATATCTCCTTAGATTCCAATGAGTTAGGCCCACAAAGCCAAAGACCTATCTAAAAAATCTGTAACAAAA
>JAYEFR010000193.1:0-2058 GCA_034716155.1 Thermodesulfobacteriota bacterium | reverse complement strand
GGGGCGAAGCCGGCGGCGCTCTTACGTGGGATAAGAAATGGGATAAGGTTTTAGATGATAGTAGGGCGCCTTTTTATAAATGGTTTTCAGGTGGAAAACTTAATACCTGTTATAATGCGCTTGACTTGCATGTGGAAAATGGCAGGGCAGATCAAATCGCTGTTATCTATGATAGTCCTGTAACAGACACCATACGTAAGATTACATACAAAGAACTATTGGATGATGTATCAAGGTTTGCAGGTGTACTACGATCGCTTGGTGTGCAAAAAGGGGACAGGGTAATAATCTATATGCCCATGGTCCCCCAGGCCATGGTAGCCATTCTATCGTGTGCAAGGATTGGTGCTATTCATTCTGTTGTATTTGGCGGGTTTGCACCCAATGAGCTTGCTGTAAGGATCGATGATGCAAAACCGAAGGTCATTGTTTCTGCATCATGCGGCATAGAGCCTAAGAGGGCTATACCATATAAGCCGCTCCTCGACGATGCCATAGACATTTCATCCCACAAGCCTGACAAGTGTGTAATATTACAGAGACCTCAGGTAAAGGCTGCCCTCATAGAAGGCCGCGACCTTGACTGGGATGCTGTTATGAAGGATGCCCTTCCAGTGGATTGTGTCTTGGTGGATGCCACAGATCCACTTTATATACTCTACACATCCGGGACAACCGGAATCCCAAAAGGTGTTGTCAGGGACAACGGAGGACATGCAGTAGCCCTTAAATGGAGTATGAAATATATCTATGGTGTAGAACCAGGGGATGTATACTGGGCGGCATCAGATCTGGGCTGGGCAGTGGGACATTCCTATATTGTCTATGCCCCGTTATTATATGGTTGCACTACTGTTTTATATGAGGGCAAACCCGTGGGCACTCCGGATCCGGGTGCATTCTGGAGGGTTATATCCGAGCACAAGGTAAAGGTGCTGTTTACTGCCCCCACAGCCATCAGGGCGATAAAGAAGGAGGACCCAAATGGTAATTACCTTAAAAATTATGATATATCCTCATTAAAATATCTATTCCTTGCAGGTGAACGTCTGGATCCGGACACCTATCATTGGGCAGGTAATCTCTTGCATATCCCGGTTGTCGACCACTGGTGGCAGACAGAAAGCGGCTGGCCAATGGCAGCCAATTGTGTGGGTATAGAGGAATTACCCATAAAACCAGGTTCTCCTACCAAGGCGGTACCCGGATATGATGTAAGGATCCTGGATGAAAGTGGTAAAGAGCTAGAGAATGAGAAAGAGGGGGTAATAGCTGTAAAGCTGCCGCTGCCTCCAGGTTGTCTGCCTACCTTATGGCAGAAGGATGATCATTATATAGACTCATACCTGAAGGAATTTGATGGTTACTATACTACGGGTGACGGCGGATTTATAGATAATGATAGTTATCTGTTTATTATGGGCAGGGTAGACGACATCATAAATGTCGCAGGACACAGACTTTCAACAGGTGGTATGGAGGAGGTCGTATCAAGGCATCCTGACGTTGCAGAGTGTGCTGTGATAGGTGCCGGCGACTCCTTAAAGGGACAGGTTCCTGTTGGGTTTGTTGTGTTAAAGGCTGGTGCGAACAGAGTGTCTGAGGATATTGCCAAAGAGGTTGTAGGCATGGTCCGTTCTGAGATAGGCGCAATTGCATGCCTGAACCAGGTCTGCGTGGTTCCGCATCTGCCAAAGACCAGGAGCGGCAAGGTGCTGCGTTCTACCATGCGCAAGATTGCAGATAGCGAGCCTTATAAGGCGCCATCCACCATAGAAGATCCTGACGTATTAGGGGAAATAGAAGAGGCGCTGGAAGGCATCGGCTATGCAAAACGATGAAGATAGTGAAAGAAGTTTTGGGTGTTGGGTGATTAAGAGTAGTCGAGAGTCGTGAGTCGAAAAGGGAGAAAAGGGGAGAAAAGGTGTCAGGTCTTGACATTTGGAGGAGAAAAGGTGTCAGGTCTTGACATTTGACACAAGTTCTTTAACAAGTGCGGCTATTTCTTCATCTTTTGCCATCTCTTGTTCCAACCTTGTAGATGATTTGCTCACGGCG
>JAYEFR010000192.1:0-2076 GCA_034716155.1 Thermodesulfobacteriota bacterium | reverse complement strand
GCCCCTGCCGAAACTCCATTGACGGCGTGAGTGACAGGGACTTTGCTATAGAATTTGTGTTTGCATCCGCTATTTGTATGATGCACCTAAGCAGACTCTCCGAAGAACTGATCTTGTGGAATTCTCAGGAATTTTCATTTATTGAGCTTCCGGATGATTATTGCACTGGAAGTTCCATCATGCCTCAGAAAAAAAACCCTGATGTACCGGAATTGGTCAGGGGCAAAGTCGGCAGGGTCTACGGCAATCTTATCTCTTTGCTCACCATGATGAAGGGCTTGCCACTTGCCTATAATAGAGATATGCAGGAAGACAAAAGACCTGTAATGGATACGGCAGACACCACAAAGGCCTGCCTCAATATAATGACAGGTTTAATAAAAGGCATAGTAATCAACACAGATGCCATGGAAAAGGCCTTAAAAAAAGGGTTTGCCACAGCAACCGAGATAGCAGATTACCTTGTAAGAAAAGGAGAGGCCTTCAGGGATGCACATCGTATAACCGGGGAAATGATAGCGTATTTGATAAAGGAAGATAAGGGTATGGATGACCTTGATTTAAAGGCGTTCAAGACGTTTTCCGACAGATTTGACAAGGATATATTTCCCTGCATCGACCCAAAAAATTCTGTGGATGCAAAAACGAGCTATGGCGGCACTGCAAAAAAGAATGTACGGATGTCTATCGAAGAGGCCTACCGCCTCTTAGAAACCATTGATCATGACATATAGGCATGCCTTTTTAATCTTGATAATCGTCCTTCTGGCCTTTATGCCCTCGAGCTGTGGCAGAAAAAAGCCGCCTCTGCCACCAAGGGCGCCTGATCCTGTAGAGATAATCAGCATAAAGTTCTCAGGCGAAAAGGTTGTTGCAAAGATCAGGTGCAATGCAAAGGGAGACAGGGTGATCTTGCTTGGTAAGCCAAAGGGGATATGTCCTCACTGCACAGAGGACCTGAAGGAGATTGTGGCAATATCTGCGGATACCACAAGAAAGCTGGTCCTCGAAGATGTAGCTCCCAAGTCTCATTATATGGTATACCGTATAGCCTTAGATACAGGCGGCTCGTTCTGGTTGACCGAGCCTGCTATTGTGAGTAAATAAGAGGCTTAAAATGCACGATTTTACCTACACACAGGGGAGATTATGTTGTGGTGATATAGCAATAAAATATATCGCAGATGAAGTGGGCACACCATTTTATTGCTATAGCCTCCCGACCATTGAGAGACACTTAAGGGTATTTGAAGAGCCTCTAAAGGGGGCAGACCATCAAACGTGCTTTGCTATGAAGGCAAACTCCAGTCTTGCCATTATTACCTACATGGCGAAAAAAGGTATCGGGGCTGATGTGGTGTCGGGAGGTGAGCTCTACAGGGCCATAAAGGCGGGCATCCCGGGTTCAAGGATAGTATATTCAGGTGTGGGGAAGACTATCCAAGAGATCGATATGGCAATAGGCGCAGATATTATGATGTTTAATATTGAGAGCGAAGAAGAACTTGAGGTGATAAACGCCCGCGGTGGAGCACTAAATAAGAAGGTCCCTATCTCTATAAGGGTAAACCCTGATGTGGACCCGATGACACATTCTTATATATCTACAGGTATGAAAGAGAATAAGTTTGGGATAAGTCTAGAATTGGCAACTCAGCAGTATCTACGGGCGAGTAAGATGAAAAACATAGATGTGGTGGGGATAGATTGCCACATTGGAAGCCAACTCACTGATGTAAGGCCGTTTATAGATGCAATAGATAGGCTTAAAACCCTTATATCCAGACTGCGCCCGCATGGGTTTACGTTCAGGTATCTGGATCTCGGTGGTGGATTAGGTATCACATATTCTGATGAAACCCCCCCTGCCCCAAAGGACTATTCCCAGGCAATATTAAAAGAGGTGGAAGGACTCGGATTAAAGCTTGTATTTGAGCCCGGCAGGGTGATCGTCGGAAATGCAGGGATTTTGGTGACAAAGGTACTCTATAGAAAAGAGACACCTAACAAGACATTTATCATTGTAGATGCAGGCATGAATGATCTTATAAGACCTTCCTTTTATAAGGCCTACCA
>JAYEFR010000191.1:0-2090 GCA_034716155.1 Thermodesulfobacteriota bacterium | reverse complement strand
GTTAAGCTGATAGATGCATCGCTGATAGAAGTCTTTCCTAAGGAGACGAAAGAGCAGGTAGACGCATTCATTACAAGGCAGGCTTCGTGGAAACGTATAAAGAAGATATCAGTTTATATCCTACTTGCTATTTGTGTTACAGTGCTTATCCTCATAGGACACCCCAGAATAGGCCCCAATATGTTTTTAAATCCTGTAATAGAAGGGTACATAAAGACCCAGAAAGAGCTAGCCGCCAGATATACTACACAGGAGATAAGGCCTTCAAATTCAAATGTAAATAATTATGACCATTAAACCGCCTCCTTACAGGTGTAAATGCCACATCAGCAAATCTTGGAATATGACGGAAGCGGTCAGCCATATTAAATCCAACCGTATTAAATATACGGCCTGAATGTTTCAGCAATACCTTTAAATGGCAATTTCCCATCCTTTTCGCATTAAGGATCTCCATATTCGGTATCATAAATACAGGCTCACGGTTACCAATACCAAAAGGAGCAAGCATCTCTAATTCATCCAACAAGGTTGGGGTTATATCTGTGGGTGATATCTCTAAGTCAACCTCTACAACATCTGCCTGGGAAGGGCCTATATCTAATAAGGATTCCTCAAGTGCATTGGCAAAGGCCAAGATCTTATCTGCATCTATTGTGAGACCTACCGCCATTTTGTGCCCCCCAAACCCTTTTAAAAAATGGGATACACTCGAAACAGCAGCATGCAAATCAATGGATTCTATAGATCTACCTGATCCTCGTCCCATCCCATCACTGATAGTGATTACTATAGCAGGCTTGGAGAACCTGTCTGCAAGCCTTGATGCAACAATACCTATCACGCCCGTATGCCAGTTTGTACCTGCCACCACAATAGCCTTTCCGGTACTCTTTCGCCCTTCAATCATTGACAGCGCCTCTTTTAATACCTTTTGTTCTTCTTCCCGCCTAAGACGATTAAGGGTGTGAAGCTCCCGTGCAATAGAAGTGGCATGTAAAATATCGTCTGTAATAAGCAGGTTAAAGGCCTTTGTCGCATCGGAGACCCTGCCTGCTGCGTTTATTCTTGGCCCCAGTATAAAACCAATGTCTCTTGCGATAACATCGTGTTTTATACCAGAAATCTTTGCCAGGGCACTAAGCCCTGCATGGGCTGTCGAATTGATGACCTTTAGGCCCTCTTTTACCAGTATACGGTTAATTCCAGTTAGCGAGACCACATCCGCCACCGTGGCCATAGCTACCATGTCCAGATCGTCTCTCAGGTTTGGAAGATTTTCCATCCCTGAATCTCTCAAGCGTGCCCTTAGTGCCACTATAAGATGAAACACCACCCCTGCACCGCAGAGATCTTCTCCAAAGAAGGGACAATCCGCCTGCTTTGGGTTTATAATGCTTAATGCATCAGGTAACTCACCTTCCGGCTCATGGTGATCTGTTACAATCACATCCATGCCTAACCCCTTGGCATAGGCCACCTCATGGATTGACGTGACACCACAATCTGCAGTGATTAGAAGACTTACACCACTAGCCTTTAACTCATCTATACCTCTAGTATTTAAACCATAACCATCTATAGCCCTGTCAGGTATAAATACTACAGGCTCTTTATAACCAATTCTTAAAAAAAACCTGTGTAGTAACGCAGCGCTGCATACACCATCTACATCATAGTCAGCAGATACACCGATTGTTTCCCCTCGTTTAATAGCCTCTACAATCCTGGCACATGCCTGCCCCATGCCCTTCATCTGTGAAGGGTCTTTTAGTTTCCCAAGGCTTGAAGAGACAAAATCCATGACATCATCAGGGGTTTCCATACCCCTTACCAGCATTAGGGACCTGAAAACAGGGGAAAAATCCAGTTCAGATAGTGCCTTATCATCCACCCTTCCCTTTATAATCCAGTTATTAACAGATGCCTTATCAGATATCTTATTATCACTACGCGTGCCGGCAGATGAAGGGGATTTATGCATGAGAGAATACTTAATCCATGGATGGGAATAAGTCAAGGTTCCAGGGTTTATATGAAAAAGTGAATAGTAAATAGTGAAGAGTAAAAAAAGGTGTTGAGTTTTGGGT
>JAYEFR010000190.1:0-10656 GCA_034716155.1 Thermodesulfobacteriota bacterium | reverse complement strand
TGGGCAAGTTCTTTTACGAGTTGCTCTTTGGGCTTATCCGTATTCTTCATTTTGAATCTCCCAAATCAGGCAGGGATCGGATGGCATATCAAGGTGTGCATTTCAGCCGAGCCATGGTGATAGAAACAAACAGATAATACATTTAGATCATAGTATTAGTCAAGGATATTCCATATATGCACTTATCGGTGCCGGATCAGTCGTCTTTTGGAGATGTCTCGTTTGCTACTGGTTGTTGTCTATTAATCACATACGCAACCCATATACTCACCTCATAAAGCGCCATCAGGGGCAGTGTCAGCAATACCTGGCTTATTACATCAGGGGGCGTGAGTATGGCTGCCATGATAACAACAATTAAAATCGCGTATTTCCTTTTTCTGCTTAGCATATGGTAGTTTACTATCCCCATCTTGGCCAGGAAAAATACAATTACAGGCAGTTCAAATGTAAGCCCGAAGGCTAAAAGGAGTTTTGTAACCAGGGTTAAATATTCTCTAAGGGTGGGCAGTGCATATATATGATCAGTAGAAAAACCCAAAAAGAATCTGAAACCGAACGGAAATACAATATAAAACGCAAAGCTTGCACCTAAGAGAAAAAATACAGAGGCAGATATCACAAAAGGCAGCATATACCTCTTTTCTTTTTCAAATAAGCCAGGCACAACAAATTTCCATAGCTGATAAAATATTACAGGGATTGCCACCACAATTCCGGCAAAGAACGAAACCTTCAGGTAGGTCAAAAAGGCCTCTGGAAGGGATGTGTAGATTAAGTGAGAGTCTTCCGGCATAACCTTTATAAGGGGTGAGACCAGAAAATTAAATATTTGTTTAGAAAAGGCGTATGAACACGCAAATCCAATCCCGACAGCTAAAAGACTTTTTATTATGCACCACCTGAGTTCTTCAAGATGATCGGTTAATGGGAGCCTTTCATCAGACAATCTTCAGTCCTCTATCTTATCTGGATTATACTGATCCTTGCCGGAGTCGTCCGAATCCGAAGGTTCTTCCTCATTTTTGTCGCTGTTTTCTTTTGTGTTGTCTTCTTGAGTAGTATTACTTGCTGTTGTTTTGCTAGGCGGTGTATCTTTTATATCAGATACTATATCGATCTCTTCTTTTAACTCACGAGTGGCCTTTTGGAAATCCCCGAAGGCCTTTCCCAGAGTCTTTGCAAGGTCCGGCAGTTTTTTCGGGCCTAATATAAGCAAGGCCAATATAAGGATTAATAATAGTTCCTGGGTGCCTATGCCGAACATAGGTATGATCTTATAGAAGTTTTTTTATCTTGTGTCAAACGCCAACGTGCCAAACGTTAAAACGTGTAAACTCTAGTTGCTTTTCTTTATTCGATTGGTGGACTATTGGCGTTATGCATGTTGTCTTTTCAGATCGTTTAAGACTTTTAATGTCTTTACCCTGGTTTTTTCAATGTTGCTGCTATTGTCGATGATGATCGTTGCAACCCCCCTTTTTTCCTCTATAGACATTTGTGAGTTTATTCTGGCCATTGCGTCTTTTTTTGATAAGTGATCCCTTTTAATGAGCCTCTCTAACTGTATATCTTTTGGGGCGTAGACAACAATCACATCGGGTAGTATCTTGTGAAGGTCTGACTCTATAAGAAGGGGTATATCTAAGATAACAACAGCATCCGGTGTATGTTTTTTTATCTCATCCATCTCTTTATTCATCTCTTCAAAGACCTTCGGATGTACTATGTTGTTCAAGACCTCCTTTTCGGCTGCATTATTAAATATGATATCCCCCAAGACCTTTCTATCGATCTCGCCCTCCGGGCAAAGTACTTGTTTTCCAAAATGCTCCACAATCTCTTTCCATGCAGGTAGCCCCTTTCTTACCACATCACGGGCGATTTCATCTGCGTCTATTACTACAGCACCTGCCTTCCTAAGTATGGATGCAACAGTGGATTTTCCTGTAGCTATCCCGCCCGTAAGCCCGGCAATAACCAAGAGTTACCTCCTATGACAGATATATTTCTTCCTGTGGATGCCCCATCCCCACGGTATGAAAAAAACAGATCCTTATAACATGATGTACAAATTTTAAATGTATGGATCTTATAAAATGGTATGCCTGATAAGTGTGCTTGATAGGACGCTACCTCCCACAGGTCTATGTAATAAGAGGCATTTATACGTCTGTCTAATGTAGGGCTGATCTTTTTCCCAATAGCATAACTTACCTCAAAACAGCATGGGCCTATGGCTGGCCCAAGGAAGATTTCGATATCTCTTGCCCCTAGGTCCTTCATAATCCCTATCCCCTTTTTTACGATACCCTTGGAAAGCCCTCGCCATCCTGCGTGGATTGCTGCTATTATATTTCCATTTGACCCCCGTGCAAGGACAGGTAAGCAATCTGCTGTCCTTACGCATAAGATCTTGTTTGGATCTCTTGAGACAATGCCGTCTGCATCCGGTATATCTCCCCCTGTTACATCTTCTGAAGTAATAATACGGTCGGAATGCATCTGATTTAGTACATAAATATCCTGCCCCGGGAGCATATCCCTCAGCATAGATGCAATGACGGCTGGATTAGATTCTACCCCTTGAGTTGTCTCCTTTGTGCAGAACACACCTTTTACCAATTTTGGTCTTTTCCCCTATAGTTTTTAAGTGTTTTCTTAATTTAAGTTGCTGAATATACCTCAATGTAGCTACGTGTTACAAGAGGCAAAAGCCCCTAATAACATAATAGGGTAGGTATATCCTAAAGCCGGAGGGGAATAGCTTTATATAAAAATAGTTGTCAGTGGTACGTGGTCAGTCGTCAGTGGTATATTGGAAGGTGATCATCCTTGTCCGGAGGTTTTACAACGGACAACGAGCAAAAAAACTACTAACATATGATCATCGTATACAAGAGAATCGGCTGGAGCTTAGGATAATAAAGTAGTATATTAGTTGGAATAAGAAGGTGTTGTGTATGAAACGGAAGACCATTTTAAGGCCTTTATATATCGAAGGGGTGGGATTACATAAGGGGGAACATGTAGGGTTAAATATCAGACCATCTTCAGCCGGTGGGATTGTATTCGTTCGGGATGGTACAAAGATTCCCGCAAGGCCGGAGAATGTGGTTGATACCAGATTAAATACAACCATTGGTAAGGGCGATGTATGTATATCCACGGTTGAGCACCTTATGTCTGCCCTATATGGGCTTGGCATTACGGAGTGTGAAATAGAGATTAAAGGAGAAGAACTCCCCTCAATGGACGGATCGGCTCTGCCTTTTGTGAGACAGCTTGATAAGGCAGGGATTAAAGAGCTTGATCAGGACATCTTTCCTATAGAGATAAAGTCTCCAATAGTTGTAGGGGATAATAATTCCAGGGTGGAAGTATACCCGGGTGCGTTTAGCCTTAGTTACAGGATTGAGTTTGAAGATCCCGCAATCGGGAGGCAGGAGTATATGTTTAAAGGCAATAATTATGTAGATGAGATTGCGCCTGCAAGGACATTTGGGAGGTTGTGTGATATAGAGCAGATGGCAAAGATGGGTCTTGCTTTGGGTGGCGGGCTTCATAATGCAGTTCTGGTAGACAGGGAGAATATAATCAATCCGGAAGGTCTTCGTTTCAAAGATGAATTTGTACGACACAAGGTGCTGGACATCCTGGGAGATCTATGGCTTTTAGGTTCTCCTATAAAGGGGGAAATAAAGGCAGCAAGGGCCAATCATAGATTGCATATAGAACTTATATCGAAGATTAGAGAGATTTACTGTAGAATACAGGAACAATAAGGGTAAAGGTATGTCCAAAAGAAATAGAGAGATGTTGATAGTATTTATCCTCATTGGTGTGATAATTCTCCTTACTATAGCAGAGACAAATATAGGGAATATAGATGTAGGCATGCTTCCATCCAATAGTATTCTTGTATTTGCCCTTATTAACCTTAATGTGGTTTTACTGATCCTGGTTATATTTTTGGTAATTCGAAATATTGTAAGACTTTTGCTGGAACGCAAAAAAGGAATCCTAGGGGCAAAGCTCAGGACTAAATTAGTAGCCGCCTTTGTAACGCTAACCATAATACCCACAATGGTGTTGTTCGTCACAAGTATCATTTTTTTGAATCGCAGTATGGAAAGCTGGCTTTCAAAAGAGGTAGAGCAGTCTATAGAGGACTCTATGGATGTGGCAAATGTATACTATAAAGAGGCATCAGATGATGCCATTCACTATGCTACATCTATCTCAAAGGAGATTACAGAAAGAAGACTTTTAAAGGAGGATAACTTAGAGATATTACATGCACTCCTGGATGAAAAGATGGCCTTGTTCCGTTTGTCTGCTGTGGAGATCTTTTCTGCTCAAGGAGAAGAATTAGTCAAGCTCTTGGCCCCTGAGATGGGGATAACAAGTTTGCCCAGCCCGAAATCCGGTATAGTCCATAGGGCAATGGAAGGCAAAGCCATACCTATTGTTGTAAGGACAGGCAAGGCAGATATTATAGAGGGCATTGTCCCTATAAGATCTTCATATAACCCTAAGGATATAGTAGGGGTTCTGGTGGTAAATTATTATATCCCTGAGAGTCTGTCCGAGAGGCTATTTGTTATAAAGGGATCATTTACAGACTATATGCAGGCTCGCAGGCTAAAAGGTCCTATAAAGACCGGCTATATGATTACCCTTACATCAATAACCCTATTAATAATATTTTCTGCCATCTGGTTTGGACTAAACCTTTCAAAAGGCCTTACTACGCCTATAGAAAGGTTGGTGGAAGGGACTCAGAGAATCTCAAGGGGAGATCTTGGATTTACCATAGAATCTAAGGCAAATGATGAACTGGGTATATTGGTTCAGGACTTCAATGCCATGGTGAGGGATCTCACAGAATCAAGGACAAACCTAGAGATGGCGTACAATGAGTTGGCATATAGGAGTCATTACATACAGACCGTTGTTAATAACATATCAGCAGGGGTTATCTCTATTAATAGCAGAGATAAGATATCTATGATCAACCCGGCTGCGCAGAAGATGTTATCTATACATACCCATAAGGTCCTAAACAAGCCCTTTATGGAGGTACTAAAAGAAGAACATATCCCTATAATAAAAGATCTTGTAGAAAATTTGAAGCGATCTAAAGGTACTGCCGTTGAAAGGCAGATTGCCCTCACTATAGGAGAGAACAGATTGATATTAATGGTCCATGCATCCTTATTATATGATGATAATAACGAGTATATGGGGATGGTAGTGGTATTTGATGATCTCACGCAATTACAAAAGATGCAGAGGATGGCAGCATGGCGGGAGGTAGCAAGAAGGATTGCCCATGAGGTAAAGAATCCCCTTACCCCCATACAATTGTCAGCCCAGAGACTCAGGCGCAGGTATATGGGAAAGGTGGGTGATGATGGGGTGGTTTTTGATGAATGTACCAGGGTTATTATAGGTCAGGTAGATGAAATGAAACATCTTGTAGATGAGTTTTCCGCCTTTGCAAAGATGCCAAGTTCCATACCAGTACCGGATGATTTAAATAGTGTGGTAACTGATACTGTTGCATTATACAAACAGGCGCATCCTGGTATAGACTATGTCATATCAACAGATGAAGCTCTTCCCCCTGTGGAAATAGATAGGCCTCAAATGAGTAGAGCTATAGCAAATCTATTAGAGAATGCCACTGCAGCTGTAAGAGAAAATAGTAACCCCACAAAAAAGGTAATAATAAAGACATCATATGACAAAGCTGTTTATATTGCCACCTTGGAGATAAGAGATACAGGGGTGGGCATCCCTAAGAAAGCAAAAGAAAGATTATTTGAACCATACTTCTCTACTAAGAAAGGAGGTACAGGACTGGGACTGGTTATAGTAAATAGGATTATAGCTGACCATAACGGGTTTATACGAGTAAGAGATAATACACCAACCGGCACTGTATTCAGCATAGAACTCCCAGTAAAGGCATAGTTTATGAAAGATTGTGTATTAATAGTAGATGATGAGGAAAGTATAAGGTCCTCCTTACAGGGAGTCCTTGAGGATGAGGGGTTTAATACAATACTCGCTGCCACCGGCGAAGAGGCCTTAAAGATATTAGCAGGCAAAGAGGAGGTGGATATTATCCTTCTGGATGTATGGCTACCGGGAAGAGACGGGTTAGATGTCCTAAAGGATATAAAGAGGGATGATCCGGGATTGCCTGTGATTATAATGACAGGCCACGGCAGCATTGAGACCGCTGTAAGGGCTATAAAATCAGGGGCCATGGATTTTGTTGAAAAGCCGGTAGACCTGAATAAGCTCATAGTCAGTATAAATAATGCTATCTATATGAAGGCACTAGAAGAAGAAAATGCCTTTCTAAGGGGATCAGCAGGGAAAGATAGTAATATTATAGGGAGCTCTCCCGCAATAAAAAAACTCAAACAAGAGATTAAGATGGTTGCGCCTTCTGATGCATGGGTGCTTATCCTTGGAGAAAATGGTACGGGAAAAGAGCTTGCAGCACGTATGTTACATAATGCAAGTAAGAGGACTAAAAATGCTTTTGTAGAGGTGAACTGCGCAGCTATACCGGAAGAACTCATTGAGAGTGAATTGTTCGGGCATGAAAAGGGGGCGTTTACCGGTGCTACGGAGAGAAGGCGTGGAAAGTTTGATCTTGCAGATAGAGGAACCATATTTTTAGATGAGATAGGCGATATGAGTCTGTCAACACAAGCAAAAATCTTAAGGATCCTTCAGGAGCAGAGATTTGAGAGGGTAGGAGGATCACGGACTATTGAAGTGGATGTAAGGGTTGTAACAGCCACAAATAAAGATCTGGAGAGAGAAATACAGGAAGGCAGGTTCAGACAAGATCTATATTATAGATTAAATGTAATACCTATTACGGTACCTCCTTTGAGGCAGCGTAAGGAAGATATTCCAGGGTTGGCTGATCATTTTCTAGAGTTTTTTGCCCCGCTTAATAATGGCAAGAAAAAGACTATCACAGAGGGCGCTATAAAAAAGCTCATCCAACATAATTGGCCAGGCAACGTGAGAGAATTAAAGAATATTGTTGAGAGGCTTGTAATAATGACTCCAGGTGATAATATAACAGCCGATGATATTTCCCCCCTTGGTTCGAGGATCTTCTCAGAGAAAGATGAAATTTTCGGCATGCTCCTACTAAGAGATGCAAGGGCGGAATTTGAGAAGAAATTTATTATCAGAAAGCTTGCCGAAACAGGATATAATATATCAAAGACAGCAGAGTTGATAGGTGTGGAAAGGAGCAATCTGCATAGAAAAATCAAGGGCCTGGGAATCGATGTCCAATGAGAAAGGCATCATACGTAAAGATCCTGGCGGCAAATTAAATATCGCACTGGTCTACCCTAATACCTACTGGATTGGTATGTCTAATCTGGGGGTTCACACAATATATAGGGTGTTAAATGAACACCCTGGGATTGTCTGTGAGCGTTTTTTTATGGATACACCAAGGTCTGTTGAGTCATCACGGGCTTTGTCTGACTTTCATATAATTGCCTTTAGTATCTCCTATGAACTTGATTTGATTAATATGATAAAGATACTATTAAAAAACAGGATTCCCATTAGAGCTACATCAAGGGAAGGCAAACCCTTTATTATTGCAGGTGGAGCCATGCTTACCCTTAATCCTGAGCCAGTATCCGAAGCACTGGATATATGTTTTCTAGGTGACGGAGAGAATGTAGCAGATGTGCTCTATCAGGCATTTACCACCGGGGACACCTATGAAAAGGTTTTAGATATACTTGAAGGCAAGGATGGAATATATATTCCATCCAGGACATATCCTGTTGTAGTAAATGGTGTTATTACAGGATTTAAGGGGCCTACGCCTGTAATGTCTGTGGTAGAGCCTATAGCTATACCTGCGCATACTCATATAATCACAAGGGATACTGTGTTTGGGGATATGTTTCTTGTAGAGATTGCAAGGGGCTGCCCCTGGGGGTGTAAGTTCTGCAGTGCCAGGCAGATCTACCGGCCATTCAGACCCATGGATATAAAAAGACTTAAGCCATTATTAGAGCAATCTGTAGGATCAGGCCTAAAGGTGGGGTTAGTGAGTACTGCCATTAATGACCATCCGGATGTGTCACTACTATATAATGCAATTATGGAACTGAATGCAAAGATAGCCCCTCCCTCCTTAAGGCCAGGAATGATAACAGATGACTTGGTTGAACTGTTGAAGCTATCCCGGGTAAAAGGTGTTACATTGGCACCTGAGACTGGTTCACAGGAACTGAGGTATTCCATAGGAAAGCGTATAGGAAATGATACAATACTTGATGATATACATACCTTGATATCATCTGGGATAAGGGATATAAAATTATACTTTATTATAGGACTACCCAATGAGGATCTAGCTCATATAGATGACACGATAGACTTGATAAAACGTATCAGGCAAACCTTTATAAAGATTTCAAGAGGCAATAGAAGATTAGGTCATGTATCTGTGAACATAAACACTATGGTAACCAAACCCCATACCCCATATGAAAGACTCCCCATGCTAGATCTTAGTCAGGCAAAGGATCGTATAAGGCGTATTGTCAGAGGATTGAAGAATATGACCAATATTTCTGTCGGTTTTGAAGGTCCTAAGTGGGCTCACCTGCAGGCCATTCTTGCCAGAGGAGATAGGATGGTATTGAATCTGATTATAGAGTTGGCAAAACATGAAACAAATGAATGGAAAGGCATTTTAATTGCTTGGCCTAAGAACCCTGATTACTATGTATTAAGGAGGCGTCCAAAAGACGAAGTGTTACCATGGTCTTTTTACATACACCCTGATATAAGGAGTCAGGCCAGTAGAGGATCTAAGGGATGAGAAACTCAGGGTTAGGCCATGGGAAGCGCTTGAGGCAACTATTTTGCGTTATCACCAATCGCTTTTAATATGGAAGGCTGGGGAACTGAAATTTTTTGGGTCTCACTGTGTATTGCTTTGCGAATATCATTGAATTTTTTTTCCAGCCTTACAAATGCATCTACTATATCCGGATCAAAATGTGTGCCCTTATCATTTAAAATGATTTCATATGACTTTTCATGAGAGAACGCCTCTTTATAACACCTTTTAGATGTGAGGGCATCATATACATCTGCTAATGCCACAATCCTGGCTGATAGAGGTATTTCTTCACCTTTCAGACCTTCAGGGTATCCTGTGCCGTTCCATTTTTCATGATGGTAGTATGCAATCTCTTTACCCAATGAAAGGAAAGATTTCCCCTCGATCCGGGTTTCAACTGCCTTTAGGGCATCTCCACCGATCCTGGAATGACGCTTCACGATCTCAAATTCTTCGCGTGTAAGTTTTCCTGGTTTTAATAGGATGGAGTCAGGCACACCTACCTTTCCTATATCATGGAGGATTGATGAATTGTATAAGTCCTCTATATATTCTTCTGTGATGTGGTCTTTGTATTTCGGCTGCCTGGCGAGTTCTTGGGCCAGGATCTTCGCAAATTCCCGTATCCTTTCCAAGTGGTCCCCTGTTTCTTGATCCCTGTATTCTGCCAGTTTCGCCAGACCGAGTATGGTTGCAGTCCTTGCACTGTGGACCTTCTTATAGGATTCTATAAGTTCATCTTCTAACTTTTTGCGCTCTGTTATATCTCTTACAACCATCTGATAACCAATGAGGCTACTATCTTTTTGGATGCATCTTGCACTACATTCAACATCAAATATCTTATTGTACTTATTTATTATCCTGAATTGGATATTTTCCACATCCTTTTGATGGATAAGTCTCTCAAGGAGCTGCTCCTTTACCAGATCTACGTCATCTGAATGGATGAATTTCATAAATGTAAAGCCAAGGCTGGTATCTTTTGGTATGCCTATCGTATCATAGAATCGGGGATTGGCCATGAGTATGTTGCCTTGTCTATCTGTAAGAATCACTATATCTATGATATTCTCATACAGCTCCCTGTAGCGCAGCTCTGATTCCTGTAGCGCCTTTGCCCTCTTGTCTACATCTTCCTCTAAGTTATGTGCATGGTACGAGAGTCTCTGTGCCAGATTGTCCAGCTCCGTCCTGAGTTTAAACTCCCTTTCCCATGCTTTTGTTTCCCAATGACACTGTGCAATAGTGATGAGGATAAAGAATATAAAAAAGAAGCTGTTATTGAAAAACATCCTTATATTGGCACTTGTTGGCTCGCAAAGTAGAAAAATAGGTGCGGCGTATATAAGATATAATAGAATACCGGAGATAGTGCCCTGTAGTGCATTCAACGGCAGAAATGTAGAAAAGGTGACCAGCACCATAAGTATGCCAACATAATAAAATGAGGCATAACCACCTAAGTTAACCACCATCATGGATATGGTGGACCCGGCTATTATATAAGCGGTAATAGCTATCGCAAATGGATATTTATGTCCTATCTCGGATCGATAGATCCCCAGAAGGATTAAGAAGAGGCCTGCACAGGAGATCCTATAGATAAAGAATAACTCCAGGGAATCCCTTGCAACTACATAGTCCAGGACAGTAAATAAAGGGATAAGGATTATCCCTATCCATAATATTGCCCATACCTTTTGATAAAGTAGTGCCTTTGTCTCTTCTCTATATTT
>JAYEFR010000189.1:0-2102 GCA_034716155.1 Thermodesulfobacteriota bacterium | reverse complement strand
GGGCCCTACTCTCGAATCAATGAAAAAAGACACAAAAATGGAGGCGGCAATCGGATTTGAACCGATGAATAACGGTTTTGCAGACCGTCGCCTTCCCACTTGGCTATGCCGCCCTGATTTTGTTTTTATACAAAGACTAAAAGCCAAAAGTCAAGGTTAATGATGCATAGCTATCAGTAAAACAAAAAACACAACATGCTGTTGCTGAAGGCTGAGCGCTAATGGCTGAGCGCTTCTTTTAATGATACAACCCCTGTTTTATCCTTTCTGCCTGTGAGTGTACATAAGACTTAAAATCCTGACCTGAACCTAAAATTCTTCTCATCTCTGAGCGCCTTGTCCACCTGCTATGGAGCCAGAACCATTGATCAGGATACATTTTTACCACAGATTCCACCCATGACTGCATATAATCACTCAACCTCTGGACAGCCTCTTTTCCTTTACCAAAATCTCTAGCATCTACAATATCCCCAAAACAGATCCTGTAGGAGTCATGATGCTTTATTGCGTATACAGGGACAATAATAGCATCCCCTTTTAAGGCAAGAAAGGCCGGGGCAGGATTTGTAGGCGCAGGCATGCCAAACATTTCACATAGCATTTTATCCCCGCGCCTTCCCCTCTGATCTACCACCATACCAATTGCTTTGCCTTTCTTAAGCTCTTTAATCAACATCAGGGCCTTGCCTTTAGGGGGTAAGATGGTTGCGCCGGATCTAGACCTAATATTATCTATAATAGACTCTAACTTCGGATCACCTCTTATGTCTGCCATAACACAGAATTCCATGTCCATAAGCCTTGAGATATGGGTCAATATCTCCCAATTACCGATGTGACCTGTAATAAACATTACCCCTCTTTTTAATGCAAGCGCTGCCTCGATATTTTCTCTGCCTTCTATAAATATCCTTTTTTTCATTTCCTTGGTGCTCATATATGCAAATTTGATAGTATCAACAGCAATATCACCATGGTTCATAAATACCTTTATTGTATATATCTTACGATAGGAATCTTTTAGGGCATACCTCATCTGTAAGTCCGCTATCCTCCGGTGGAAAGGGTCTATAAGCCATGCAAGTGCCCCTAACATTCTCCCAATAATAATAGAAAGCCTGTATGGCAATACCCTTATTAACGAAATCAGACCCAACACAATAAAGTATCTTATATTTCTTAAGGCCTTTGTAATAACTTCCTCCTATGTAACTTCCTAAATTTAATCTGCGTCAGAAGAGCCAATATCTTTTAGTATCCACTGTACTGCATCCATTAGATCTTTGGCTATATATTCAGCAATGTTCTCCCATAAGTGGTCGCCACCTCTTTCTATAATAATCCCTTTCCCTCCTGCTCTGTGGATGGTTTCTACATCGATCAAGTTGTCTCCAACCATATAGCACTTACTAAGATCAAGCTCGAAATCGCCCGCCGCCTTGTATAGCATGCCAGGCGATGGTTTGCGACAATTACATACACGCCTGTATACCTCCACTATTCCTTCTGGATGATGCGGGCAGTAGTATATACCATCTATGGTTGCCCCATGGCCGGCAAGCATAGATAAAAGCCTGCTATGAATTTCCGCCAACATTGCCTCATCAAAATATCCCCTTGCAATCCCTGACTGATTGGAAATGATAATTACAGGGACTCCTTTATCATTTAATTGTTTAATGGCCTTAGGCACACCCGGCAAAATCTCTATCTCATCAGGATCTTTTAAATATACCTTATCCTTTATAACAGTATCATCTCTATCTAGAAATACGCCTATCTTTGACAAGGGCCTTCACCTCTTCTAAAATCTTATCCATATCCGGGATAACCATCTTTCCTTTAAGGGCATACCATTTGCTATCTAACAGCCTTAAATCAAGCTTTATCATATCCTTTTCAGTGGTTATAATCAGATCCTTATCCCCTGCTGCATCTTTGATCATTCTTATATCTTTTAATGTGTAATTATGGTGGTCTTTAAACCTTAGAGGTTTAACCTTGGCACCAAGGGATTGTACCATCTGAAAAAAGAAATCCGGCCTTGCTAAGCCGCAAAACGCAAGTACATCTTTGCCTTGAAGATATGATACGCCCTT
>JAYEFR010000188.1:0-10893 GCA_034716155.1 Thermodesulfobacteriota bacterium | reverse complement strand
ACTGCCTGTGTTGAATCTTCCTGCTGATCATCCAAGGCCTACTGTTCAGACGCAGAATGGTACTGCACAGAGGATAAAGATAGATCTTGAACAGACTCATAAATTGAGGGAACTTGCGAGGAGTCAAGATGCAACTTTATTTATGTTACTATTGTCAGCCTTTAAGGTGTTGCTCCACAAGCTAACAGGTCAGGATGATATTATAGTAGGTTGTCCTATAGCAGGGCGTAATAACACAGAGATAGAATCATTAATTGGTTTCTTCGTGAATGTGTTACCCATGCGTTCTAATCTCTCTGGTAATCCTGAGTTTTCCGATTTCTTACAGCAGATAAAGCAGACAGCCTTAGGTGCTTATGCAAATCAGGATTATCCTTTTGATAAATTAGTAGAGGCCTTAAACCCGGTTAGAGATATAAGTCGTTCACCGGTATTTGATGTGACCTTCGATGTTCATGAGGCATCAGCAAATCCTTTTACTGACATCTCTATAGGGGGAGTATCCATTAAAGAGATTACCGGCAATGTCCGTGTTGCAAAGTTTGATATGACAATAACAGGATATGAACGTAGTGATGGTCTTATTATGGACTTTGAGTACAATACCGACCTGTTTGAACAAGAGACGGTTGAACGCATGATAAAGTATTATCAAAGTGTCATCCGGACTATTATAGCTACACCTGATGTAAAAATAGGAGATATTAATATATTGGGTAAGGAAGAGCGCGAAAAGTTACTTGAAAGGTTTAATGATACTTACCGAGATTTCCCAAAGCATGAATGTACACATGAGCTTTTTGAAAAACAAGCAAAGATAAGACCAGACAAGACAGCTCTCGTCTTTGGTGATGATAGCCTTACTTATGCCCAGTTGAATGAGGCCTCGAACAAGATTGCCCGCTATTTGAGAGTAAATGGGGTAGGTCGAGGGACCTATGTGGCTATCATGGTGGAGCGTTCTATAGATATGTTAGTAGGAGTCTTGGGGATATTAAAGGCTGGTGGTGCATATGTACCCATAGAGTCTGAATATCCAAAGGCACGCATAAAATATATGCTTGATGAAATAGAGGCGCCGGTTGTCGTAGTTCATGATAATCTTTTGAGTAGATTACCTGAATATACCGGTAAAATACTTTCTATGGATCAGTTTTGGAATGATGCTGAAACTGAAGATGGATCCGACCTTGAAAATATTAATTCTCCTGAAGATATCGCTTATGTGATATACACATCAGGTTCTACAGGAAGCCCCAAGGGTGTTATGGTTCCTCACATTAGCATTACCAGGCTGGTAAAAAATACAAACTATGCTGATATAACCCCTAATGATAGATTTTTGCAGGCATCAACGTTTGCATTTGATGCAGCCACGTTAGAGTTTTGGGGCCCACTTTTAAATGGTGGAACGTTATTTTTGGCATCGAGCAGTGATGTGCTTTCTCCTGATAGTCTTGCGGACTTGCTGCTGACCAACAATATTACAATTCTATTTCTCACCACAGTATTGTTTAACCAGCTGATAGATACCAGGCCTGATGGTTTAACCAAGCTAAAGAGGCTCTTAGTAGGCGGCGAGGTAAATTCTGTTCCTCATTTTAGAAAGTGTCTGGAATATACAAGGCCTGAATGCTTTGCAAGTGTCTATGGTCCTACAGAGAATACCACATTCTCTACATATTATGATGTTGATTATGTGCCTGATGATACCACCAGCATCCCGATAGGATATCCCATTGCAAATTCAACATTATACATATTGGATGAATATCTAAGACCTGTGCCTATTGGTGTGCCAGGTGAGATATATCTTGGTGGTTATGGACTGGCTCAAGGATATTTAAATGATCCGGAAAAGACAGCTAAGGCCTTTATCCCAAATCCTATTCCTGATGTAAATGAGGATCGTTTATACAAGACGGGAGATCTGGGTAAATGGCTACCGGATGGCAGTGTGGATTTCCTCGGCAGGATCGATACCCAGGTAAAGATAAAAGGCCATCGTATAGAACTTGGCGAGATAGAATCTGTATTAACAGAACATAGGGAGATAAAAGATAGTGTAGTCATTGTCAAGGAACATCAAGGTGGAAATAGATTACTTGTGGCATATTATGTGGCACCCCAAGAGATATCCGTAAGCAACCTGCGGTCCTTTTTAAAGGATAGAGTACCGGACTATATGATACCAAATATATTTGTAATGCTTGACAGTTTCCCTTTGAACCCTAATGGAAAGGTGGATAAGTCAGCCCTTCCAGAGCCTAAAGGTTTGCGTCCTGAAATGGAGACAGAATATGTAGCCCCACGGAATGCCACAGAGCAGGTAATAGTTGATGTGTGGAAAGAGATCATTGGTGTGGATAAGATAGGGGTGTACGACAATTTCTTTGATCTAGGGGGTGATTCCATTATAAGCCTGCAGGTAGTTAGTCGGCTGAATCAAAAAGGATATAATATCCAGCCTAGAGATATACTTCAATACCAGTGTATAGCAGATCTGGCCCCTGCGGCAGGTATTGTCCCTACCTTAAAGGTAGACCAGGGGCCTGTAGTGGGTGTCTCTCCGCTTACACCGATACAGAGGTGGTTTTTTGAACAGGATTTAGAGAACAGGCATCATTTTAATCAGGGTGTGATGTTTAGATCGGAGATGGGTATAAATGAAGAGGTTTTGAGGAAGACTTTGCAGGTATTGACTGATCATCATGATGTATTGCGGATGAGGTTCAAAAAAAATGGTGCCAGTTACATGCAGGAGTTTATGCCTTTGGGAGAGGCTGTGTCTCTGGTGGTAAAGGATCTATCTGAAGAGGTTAATAAAGATAAGGCCTTAGAGGAAGAGATTTCAGAATTGCAAAGCGGCCTTGACATAGAAAGGGGTCCTGTATTCAGGGCAGGTTCATATCATATAGGAGATGATATAAACTATTTGTTATTGGTAGGGCATCATCTTGTAGTGGATGGTGTATCGTGGAGGATACTATTGCATGATTTAGTAACAGCCGCTGGTCAGGCTTTGGGATCCGGAGCAGTAGTCTTGCCTGACAGGACGACATCGTATAGGGATTGGGCTATTTCACTTAATGAGAATGCTACAAGAGATGGCATTTTAAATGAGGCATCGTATTGGGAAGGTATATTGCCTGATAGTATTCCGGAACTTCCGATAGATCATGATTTAGGGGTTAATGATATAGCCTCTACTGATGTAGTGAGTATAGAGTTAGGGGATAAAGACACCCATGCTTTATTGAAGGGTGCGCACAGGGCATACAATACGGAGGTGAATGATTTGCTGCTCACGGCATTGATGAGGGCGCTTCAAGGATGGACAGGCCGTGATGATGTATTATTCGATCTTGAGGGTCATGGCAGGGAGGATATGATAGACGGTGTAGATATATCGCGGACAGTTGGTTGGTTTACCACGATCTTCCCTGTTGCTTTGTCAATTGATAAGAATGCAGATATTGAATCTCATATAAAGTATGTGAAGGAGAGGTTGCATACGATACCGAATAAAGGTTTCAACTTTGGCGTGTTGAAATATATGTGTGGGAGGGATTTTGGTGGCTATACAAGTGCGGGGATAAGTTTTAATTATCTGGGCCAGGTGCCCAATGTAGGTTCTGATAGCTCTATCAGTATAGTGGATATGGATATTAAGAGTATGATAGATGGGCGTAACAAACGGCCGAGTCTGATAGATGTATTATGTTTAGTTATAGGCTCTCATCTTAAGTTAGAGTTTGTATATAGCAAGAATAAACACATGAGGGAGACTATAGAGTCTTTAGCTCTCAGGTTTAAGGATGAACTATCGCGAATTATTTCCCACTGTATTGACCCAAATAACTTTGATATTACACCGTCTGACTTTGAACTGGCCGGCCTGGATCAATCACAGCTTGATAAAATAACTGAATTTAAATAAGGAGTCGAAAATAGATTACTTAACAAAGAAAAATATCGCTGATATATATCCCTTATCACCTGTGCAACAAGGCATGTTATTCCATACCTTGTATGATCGTGATACGTCTGTCTATTTTGAACAATTCTGTTGTACTATTAAATCTTCATTAAACCTGGATCACTTTGAAGATACATGGAACTATCTGATAAAACAATACCCTGCTTTCAGAACTGCATTTAACTGGGAAGAGGCAGATCAACCCCTTCAGATTGTGTTAAAGGAGAGGCCTATCAAGCTAGGGATTCATGATCTTAAAGCCCTCAATGAGATGAAGCAGCAGCAAAAGATTAACGACTTTCTTGTCTCAGACAGAAATAATCCATTTGACTTGGCAAAAGGTTCTCTTATACGCCTGAATGTCTTGCTACTGGATGAACAAAAATATTATTTCGTATGGAGTTATCACCATATTTTACTTGATGGTTGGTGCTTGCCTCTTATCGTGGGAGATTTCTTTAATGTATACAATGCATTAGATAAGGGAGAGCCTCTACCGGCAGTAAATAGGCCCCAATACAAAAATTATATTGCATGGCTTTCACAACAGGATAAAGAAAAGCCAAAGGAATTCTGGACAGATTACCTGCAAGATTTTGACACCCCAACATCTTTGCCTGCGGACCACAGGCCAACAAGGCGCATTGGTTATGAGGTGGCAACTCAGGCATTGGCATTTTCAAGGGATCAGACACTGATGTTGCAGGATGCGGCTCGTGGGATGCGGGTTACCTTAAGCACCTTAGTCCAGGGGGCCTGGTCTATTTTACTGGGCCGATACTCTAATCATGATGATGTAGTCTTTGGGGTGACCGTATCGGGAAGACCCACGAATCTGCCGGGTTCTAATGATATGATAGGCCCTTTTATCAACACATTACCTGTAAGGGCCGGATTGGGTGATAATGTAACTGTGGAACAACTATTAAAAAATCTCCAAGAACATGCATTAAATTCACAGGCATATGAGTATTCCTTGCTGCCGGATGTTCAGGCATGTAGCGCTGTACCAGGGGGCAAAAGCCTTTTTGATAGTATAGTAGTGTTTGAAAATTATCCTATGGACTTTGAAGAGTTGGATTTGAGCAGTGAAATAAGGGCATCCGACGTTAAGGGCATAGAGATGACGAATTATGACCTTTGCCTTGTAATAGCGCTGGAACCTGAGATGAAGCTGAGCTTAACGTATGCGACAGACCTCTTTGAGGATGCAACAATTGAGCGCATCCTTGGCCATCTCAAAAACTTGTTACTCAATATGATTCAAGATACTAACACCATTATATCCGATCTCGAATTTTTGAGCGGCCATGAAAAGAGGGTCTTGATTGAGGATTTCAATGATACTTGTGAGGTATATCCTGAGAACAGGTGCATACATGGGCTTATAGAAAACCAGGTGGATACCAGTCCTGATAGGGTTGCGATAGTATGTGGGGAAAAGAGCATTACGTATGGGCAATTAGACAGAAGATCCAATCAGTTGGCACATTATCTAAGGTCTAAAGGTATTGGGCCTGATGTCCTTGTGGGTATAATGGTAGATAGGTCTATAGAGATGGTGGCAGGTGTCTTAGGCATCTTGAAGGCAGGGGGGGCTTATGTGCCGTTAGATCCTGAATATCCGTTAGCTCGGCTTGAGTATATGATAAGTGACTGTGATGCAAGGGTATTATTGGTTCAATCTGAGGGGGATGATAGATTCTCTGGGTATAATGGTGATGTAATTTGTTTAGATAGGGATTTAGAAGATATAAGGTTGATGCCTGAAAACAGGCCTGAATGTATAAATAAGAGTAAGGATTTGGTGTATGTGGTCTATACCTCTGGGTCAACAGGCCGGCCCAAGGGGATGGAGATAGAGCATAGGGGGTTAGTAAATTACATTACTTGGGCTATCAGGTATTATGATATAGTGGGGCATGGGAGTTTCCCCCTATACACCTCCATGTCATTTGACCTGACAGTAACAAGTTTGTTTGTGCCGTTAGTAGCCGGGGAACAAATAGAGATTCAGCCTGCTCAGTTAGATCCTTCTACATTATTAGAGGGCATAGCCAGGAGTTCTGTTTGTGATATTGCCAAATTGACGCCGGCGCATTTGGAGATATTAGACAATCTCACGTCGGGCAGAATGGAGATATCTGAGCAGTTGAACAGGTTTATCCTGGGTGGCGAGGCTCTATCCCCGGTAATTGCGCGTTCTCTATTAGAAAAGTGTCCGAATCTGGTCTTTTACAATGAGTATGGTCCTGCTGAGACTGTAGTAGGGTGTATAGTATATAAGTTTAATAAATTAGATCCGTATTGTACAAATGTGCCTATAGGTAAGCCTATAGCGAATACAAAGGTATATATCTTAGACAAAGATTTAAATCTTATGCCCATAGGTGTGCCTGGTGAGATATGCATATCAAGTCCGGGTGTAGCCAGAGGTTATCTGAATAAGGAGGATATAACCCGGGAGAGTTTTGTGCCAAATCCTTTTATAAGTGGTGAGAGGATATACAAGACAGGTGACCTTGGTAGATGGCTTTCTGATGGGAATATAGAGTATTTAGGCAGGATAGATCATCAGATAAAGATCAGGGGTTATCGTATAGAGTTAGTGGAAGTGGAGTCTATACTGTCGAAGTATGAGGATATAAGGGATTGTGTGATAGTAGACAAGGATGATGCCGGGGGCAACAAGTATTTAGTTGGTTATTATGTAGCTGATGAAGAGATAAGAGTGGATGAGTTGAGAGGCTTTCTGAAGGAGAGCTTGCCTGACTACATGATACCACCTCGTTTTATGCGGCTGGAAAGCCTACCTCTTACCCCGAATGGCAAGGTAGATCGTAAGGCCTTGCCTGAACCTGAAGGGATTCGTCCTGATATGGAATCAGAGTATGTAGCCCCGCGCAATGCCACAGAACAAATCATAGCAGATATATGGAAGGATGTCCTTGGCATAGATAAGATAGGTGTCTATGACAACTTTTTTGATCTAGGTGGGCATTCCTTGAAGGCCATGCACGTAATTTCCAAGATAAAAAAGGAACTAGGAGCAGATATCACACTGCGGACTATGTTTGAGGAGCCTAACATAGAAGGTATCTGTAAGGTGATATCCAGTGTTGGAAGACTTAAATATCCCCAGATAGAGAGGTTACCAAAACAAGATTATTATGAACTGTCACATGCCCAAAAGCGCCTGTGGTTTTTGGATCAACTCACTCCTGATACCCCCACATATAACATACCCATGGCGGTAATGTTAGAAGGTGCATTGGATGTAGATGCAATGAGAGATGCATTGCAGGTGGTCGTTGACAGGCATGAGTCATTAAGGACTATATTCAAAGACAGGGATGGAAAACCAATACAGATAGTATTAGACGACTTGGAGGCAAACATTGAGATTGTGGATCCAGCCGAGGCTTTTATTAATGAAGATAGGCTTAGAATGCTTGCTTTTGAGGAGGGAATAAAGCCCTTTAATCTATCCCAGGGGCCGTTATTCAGGTTGAAGTTGTTTAAGGTCTCACCGAATAGACATCTCTTTGTATTCACTATGCATCATATCATATCTGATGGGTGGTCTATGGAGACTTTGATAGAGGAGTTAATCTCTACTAGTATTACCCTTGCAAAGGGAGAGAAACTTCAGTTACCCGATCTACCCCTCCAGTATAAAGATTTTGCTCACTGGCAGAATAAGATATTAGAGGATGGTACCCTGAAGGATCAAGAGGACTACTGGTTGGAGAAGTTGGGAGGAGGGCTTCCTGTATTAGATCTTCCTACAGATTATCCCAGACCTCCTATGGAGACAAATAATGGTGCTGTATGTAGTTTTACAATTGGCCCTGATATTACTTCAAAGCTAAGGAATATTATAAAGGATCAAGGTATTACAATATTCATGCTATTGCTGGCCGGTTTTGATGTCCTCTTGATGAAATTGAGTAATCAGGAAGATATTGTTGTTGGTTCTCCTATTGCCGGACGGAGTCACCCTGGTCTTGAAGGCCTTATTGGATTTTTTGTAAATATGCTGGCCTTAAGGACAAATCTTAGTGATAATCTCACCTTTATTGAATTACTTAAGCGTGTAAAGGAGACATGCCTGGATGCATATGCCAATCAGGATTATCCGTTTGACAGGTTAATAGATCTACTCAATCCAGTACGGGATACAAGCAGACCCCCTATATTTAATGTTATGTTTGTCCTGCAAAATGAGTCAGATATCCTTGGTGTGACTAAAGTAGGTAATATTGGAATTAAGAATATTGAATGGGATAGCAGGCCGGCTAAATTCGATCTGAGCCTGTATGTGACTGAATTTAGTAATCGACTTGAAGCTCAGTTTGAATACAACACAGACCTGTTTAATAGAGATACCATTCAAAGAATCTCAGGCTATTTCTCCAATTTGTTAGGTGGAATCGTAGCCAATCCGGAAACACATATATCCGGATATAAGATACTAGGTGAGGAAGAAAAGCAAAGGATCTTAGTAGAGTTTAATAATACTGATGTAGAGTTTCCAGAGGATAAGTGTATATATCGGCTAATTGAAGAGCAGGTAGCAAGGACTCCGGAAGGGATAGCAGTAAGCTTTGGGGATGATTCGCTCACTTATGAACAACTCAATGAAAGATCAAATCAGTTAGCTCGTTACTTAAGAGCTCATGGTGTAGGTAAGGAGACTATGGTTGGCTTGATGCTGGATCGTTCTTTGGAGATGATGACGGCGCTTTTAGGTGTCTTGAAGGCTGGGGGGGCTTATGTTCCCATTGGCACTGATTATCCAATCTCCAGAGTAGAATATATTCTAGATGATACGCACGCACCTGTTGTATTGACACAGGAGAGGTTTATAAAGAATCTGCCGGATAGAGCGATACAGGTTGTTTGTCTGGACACTCAGTGGTCGGATATTGCTCAGGAAGATAGCGAAAATCTTGATCCCATAAGCGGCCCTGAGGATTTGGCCTATGTAATATACACGTCCGGTTCAACAGGTACACCAAAAGGAGTAGCATGTATACACAAAGGTCTTTGCAATCGTTTAGTGTGGATGCAGGATGCATATTTTCTGAAATATGATGATTGCGTGCTGCAGAAAACGCCATATACCTTTGATGTATCCGGATGGGAATTCTTCTGGGCATTGATGTATGGTGCCAGGATACATTTCTTAAAACCTGGTGGAGAAAAGGACCCTATCCATATAATGGAAGTGATAAGGGATGAAAATATAACCACTATGCATTTTGTACCCTCCATGCTTAGTGCATTTATGCATGTATTAGATGACGAAACAAAGGAATGCCTGTCTCCGCTGCGCAGGGTTATATGCAGTGGTGAGGCTCTGTTGGCAGAGCACAGGGATAGATTCTTTAAGTATCTGGATTGCGAACTTCATAATCTGTATGGGCCTACAGAGGCATCTATTGATGTAACCTATTTTGTCTGTAGTCCGGAAGATAAGGCTAGTACCATACCGATTGGAAAGCCTATAGCAAATACGCAAATATATATTTTGGATAAATATATGAATCCTGTGCCTGTAGGAGTGCCTGGCGAGATCTATCTTGCAGGTGTAGGACTTGCTCGTGGTTATGTAAATAAACCAGAGAAGACAGCCCAGGCCTTTATTGCCAGTCCCCTGGCTAAAGATGGTCGCATTTACAAGACAGGTGACCTTGGCAAGTGGTTAGAAGGCGGGAATATAGAGTATTTAGGCAGGATAGATCATCAGGTAAAGATCAGAGGGAATCGTATAGAGCTAGGTGAAGTTGAGTCAGTACTGGCGAAGTATGAGGGTGTATTAGATTGTGTCGTAGTAGATAAAAATGATAAGGCAGGAGAGAAGTACTTGGTTGGATACTATGTGGCAGAGCAGGAAATATCAGTTAGTGGCCTAAGGGGGTTTTTGAAGGAGAGACTGCCGGAGTACATGATACCTTCCCGTTTCATGCATTTAGAAAGCCTTCCTCTATCACCGAATGGTAAGGTAGATCGCAAGGCCCTGCCTGAGCCTGAAGATCTGCGCCCGGAGATGAAGGCGGAATATGTAGCCCCGCGCAATGCCACAGAACAGGCTATAGCTGATATATGGGAAGATGTATTAGAGATAGACAAAGTAGGCATCTATGACAACTTTTTTGATCTGGGTGGGCATTCCCTAAAGGCAACCCAGGTTGTCTCTCGGATAAAGAAAGATTTAGAGGTCGACTTTGCTCTGGCTGCCATGTTTGAACATCAGAGCGTAGCAGAGATGGGCAAGCTGGTTGAAGACTTAAATGCCTCAGGAAAAAGGATTTCATATCAAGATATTATCAGGGGAGAGAAACAACTACATTATGAAGTCTCGGCTGCACAGAGAAGGTTGTGGTTCCTTGATAAGATGACCCCCAATAACCCTGCCTATAATATACCCGGGGTACTGGTTTTTGATGACAGTGTAGATATTGATGCGTTTCATAAGGCCCTACAGGCGGTTATTGATCGACATGCTTCTTTCCGCACAACCTTTGCTACCATAGACGGGAAACCTATGCAGGTAGTAGCGGATTCGATGAAACTAGATCTTCCGATAGTTGATATATCTAATCTTGAGGTAAGCAAACATGCATCAGAGGTAAGGCGACTCATCATGGAAGAGTGCCTGAGGCCATTTAATCTAGAAAAAGGCCCCTTGGTAAGGGCGAAGTTTATTGTAGACTCTTCAAAAAGGTATATCTTTATTATTAATATGCACCATATCATTTCTGATGGCTGGTCTCTGGGTATTCCGGCAAAAGAGATAGGGCTTTTCTATGATGCATTTGCCCATGGTAAACCGCTAGACCTCCCGGATTTGCCCCTTCAGTATACAGATTTTGCCTGCTGGCAAAATAGGGCATTAAGAGATGGCATAT
>JAYEFR010000187.1:0-10934 GCA_034716155.1 Thermodesulfobacteriota bacterium | reverse complement strand
GAGGCCTACCAGGGGTTTTATCACAGAGCCGCCCTGGACTTCATGGTCATATTGGCGGACAATATATTCCTTTGAGCAGATATTCAATCGGGATAGCATCTCTAATAATTTTTCGTTATGGTCTTTTGGCTCAGACGTGGGGATGTCTAAAGTTTCCCTTTCTTCCCACGTGGCTATAAGGTTCATTCCCGGGAGGCCTTTGTGTAAAAAATCCAAGGACAAATAGGCTATGGTCCTGCCTTCATATGTACAGTGAAAGAACCCGGTATCAGTGAAAGAGCCAATCACGGTTGATTTGACATCCATTTGTTCAGACAGGGACAGAAAAGCCGCTATCTTGTCTTGTTGTACAGCCAAAGTCATCCTCTCTTGGGCCTCTGATAATAATATTTCCCACGGGCGCAACCCCTGATATTTCAAAGGGGGCTTGTCAAGGGCTATCCTGCAGCCGTTACTTAGCAAGGCCATTTCCCCAACAGAAGAAGATAGGCCCCCTGCTCCGTTATCTGTAATGGCCCGGTACAGCTCCAGATCCCTTGCTCTAAGTAAAAAGTCTGTGAGCCGTTTTTGGGTGATAGGATCTCCTATTTGCACTGCGGATGTAGGGGAATCTTCATGCAAGTCCTCGGAAGAAAACGTTGCCCCGTGTATGCCGTCCTTTCCTATCCGGCCTCCGGACATCACGACCAAATCGCCCGTCTTGATCTCCTTTCTATGAGATGGCTTACCATTTATCTCTACAGGCATTAACCCACCTGTGCCGCAATATACCAAGGGTTTTCCCAAGTATTGCTCGTCAAATACAACGCAGCCATTTATGGTAGGGATTCCGGACTTGTTTCCTCCATGTTCCACTCCTTCTCTGACGCCTTCAAAGATTCGTCTTGGGTGCAGAACTCTTTTTGGAAGCCTTTTGTTGTAAAAAGGAGAGGCAAAACAGAACACATCTGTATTGAAGATGAGTTTTGCACCGATCCCGGTACCAAATGGATCCCTGTTTACACCAACTATGCCTGTAAGTGCGCCACCATAAGGGTCTAAGGCAGATGGTGAGTTGTGCGTCTCCACCTTAAAAACAAGGTTATAATCCTTATTGAAGCGTAGGACCCCAGCGTTATCTATAAAGACGCTAACGCAGATATCTTGATCCTTTTTTTTCTTTCTAATCTCAGTTGTTGCTCCTTGGATATATGTTTTGAACAAGGAGTCAATGTTCTCCTTTTTCCCCGATGCTTCATAGGTTATGTGTGCATTAAATATCTTATGCTTACAGTGTTCAGACCATGTTTGAGCTAGTGCCTCTAATTCTACATCTGTAATCTTAGGGCCAAGAGAAAATTGTTTTCTAACATCCAGGACTTGTGGGTCTCGCAAGTATCTTTGTATAGCCATCATCTCTTCAAGGTTTAAGGCCAGAACCCTATTTTTAGAAAGTTCCATCAGTTCTTTATCAGAGATTTCAAGAGAGATCTCCTCTATCGTTGGTCCGCCTTGGGCGGATAGAGATTCTACCCTTGGGATATATGGAGGAAGACCATTAGTAGAGATATACCTTGAATGAAAGATTCGAAAGGTTTGGATAAGGGAGTTTCCAAGAGATTCATGGGCAATCCTTTCAACCATACCCTTATTTAAGTGTCCCTTAAGGAGGTATGCCTTGGCAGAATATACATCTATAACATGGCCGGATATCAATTTTAAGGCAAGGGTAGCGCTACGGCCTATATTGTCTGTTACCCCAGGCCTGTACCCTACCTCTATGTACCAGTCGAAATTCTTAACAAGGGGGAGGTCTATAGCGATGTCTTGTATTACCGGGTCACAAAAGGCCTCCTTGAGCCAAGACTCATCGATGTCGGATGCGTCGATGTTGTATACATCTAAACATACAACATCTGTTATCTCTATTTCATGAGAGAATGCACGCTTTATTTGTTTTTTGGTCCTTTTGCCGCGCGCATCTAAGAGGCCTGTCTTTAAGCCGACCTCTACCCGGTGAGCCATTAATTCACCCGGTTCTTTCTGAGGAAACAATAGATGGGCCCTCTGTGATTTCTTGTTTAGACTTGCATTTAACGCATAAGGTAGCAAAAGGCAGAGCCTTTAAGCGCCCAATAGGGATTTCCTCACCACATTCCTCGCAAAGGCCGTAATTTCCAGCACCCATTTTTTGTAAAGCTGCATCTATTTGTTGCACTTTTTGCTTTTCTCGAGTAGTGAGAAGGATATTAAATTCTCTCGATTGCTCAAGGTCGGCGTCATCAAACACATCGCCTATTTCTCTTTGTTCATTTATATTGCCGGACGCAACCCTTTCTTGTAGGGCTTCCAAGATCTCCTTTTTCATTTCAATGAGGATGTCCTTGATGTGCTGTATTTCTTTTGTCCTTAACATTTTACCTCCTCAAAAGATATTTAAAGAATGGGAATTTATACTGATAAAAAATCTAATGTCAAGGTTCAATTTTCGAGGTGTCATTATTATTTTGCTAAAAAGCAAGCAAAAAGGACGCTTGACAGAGAGGTTGCCAAATGATAAAAAAGGGTTTATTTTTGATAAGATAGACTATGGCTAATAATAAATGCATGAACTTCCCATAACAGAAAGCATCCTTAATATTGTCTTAAAACATGCAAAGGCAAACAACGTTAACAAGGTGCTGAGTGTCAGCCTTAAGATAGGGGAGCTGAGTGATCTGATAAACGAATGGGTTCAGCGCTACTTTGATTACTTGAGCAAAGACACCATAGCGGAAGGGGCAAGGCTTAATATAGAAAGAACGCCTGTAGTTGTTCAGTGTAAGGAGTGCGGTCATTCTTTTCAGGTTAATATAAAAGAAAGCGCAAAGCCAAGGTGCCCTGAATGTGGGGGAGATGAAGTTACGCTCGTTTCGGGGCGAGAGTTTTACATTAATAGCATAGAGGTTATATGATGGAAGAGATAAAGCTTATAGAGATAAAGGAAGAGATACTTTCTGACAATAAGAGTTTTGCAGATGATCTAAGAAAGACATTGTGCAAAGACAAGGCATTCATGTTAAATCTTATGGCTTCTCCTGGGGGGGGGAAGACAAGCTTGATATTGCACACAGTCCGCAGGCTCAAAGGTGAATTTAAGATTGGGGTGATAGAGGGAGACATAGACTCCATGGTAGATTCAGAAAAGGTGATAAAAGAGGGAATCCCCGCTGTTCAACTAAGGACCGGGGGTTTTTGCCATCTAGACGCCCCGATGATAGATAAGGCCCTAAAAGAGATGGACACAGAAGAAATTGACCTTATCATTATAGAAAATGTGGGCAATCTTGTGTGCCCTGCGGAATTTGATACAGGGGCAGTAAAGAATGCCATGATCTTAAGTGTGCCGGAAGGAGATGATAAGCCTTTAAAATATCCGCTTATGTTCACAGTATGTGATGTGCTGGTAGTAAATAAGATAGACTTTATGGAGTATACAGACTTTGATGTGGCAGCTATGAAAGAAAGGGTCTATAGGCTTAACCCTGAGATAAAGATCTTCGAGGTTTCATGTAAGACCGGAGAAGGAATTGAGGCCTGGGTCCAGTGGCTTAAAGAAGAGATAGGCGCCTTTAGGCGCCAGGCTTCCAGCCTCTAGCAATCAGCTTCAAAAAACAAGACTTTATTCACCACAGAGGTAGGATGAGAAGGCCAGTCTCCATTGAGCTGTGATATAATCACGCTCATAAAAAAACGCACTCGAAGTGCAAAAGGAAGGAGACCGGCCATGCAGAAGAGTATCACAAAAGGAAAAGGGATGACAATCGGAATGGATTTGGGAGACAGGAAAAATCGGATCTGCGTTCTTAATGCAGATGGCAAACGCTCTGTGGCCTCTGTGGTAAATAATAAGACTAAACAAATGCCGGCAACCATTTTCATATAAACACGCATGAGCGCTTCGCGCTCACAAACAAGGATGAAAATATTTTTAGCCCTGAGATGTCTTTTAGTTCTGCGCTTATACTTGTCAGTAGTTTTTTTGCTCGTTGTCCGGTGTAAAATCTCCAGATAGGATAGGACCTTTGCGTAATTGAAGAGCCTGCAACCGATGGGATTGCCACGGCGGCCTAAAAACCTCCTCGCAATGAATAGGCTCTTCAATTACGCAAAGGTCTCAAGAATTGAATCTATTCTATCTTTCTCTTTAAACCGGCCCCTGATCCCCGACACCTGGGTTCATACAAACAAACTAATTTTTTTTAGAGCGTATCTTTATTATGATCCAGACGACAAGGGCGATACCCCAAAAAATAATGGCGCTAATAGGTGCATCGTGTCTGAATTCTAACATTATTCCCCCAGCACAGTATTATCTATTAATCTGGTAGAGCCTATCCTTACCGCCAGGGCAACAAGGGCTTTATCTTCTATGGTCATTATAGGGGAGAGACGCTTCGTGTCCACCACCTCGACGTAGTCTACATCGCAGCCTTCTTCAGAGGATATCATTTTTATGACAGAGTCTCTTATCTTGGAGACATCTCGCACGCCTTCCGCAAACAACGTTCTTGCAAGATGTAGCGATTTATTAAGGATGAGGGCCTTTTTTCTTTCATCAGCCTTCAGGTATGCATTTCTTGAGCTCATGGCCAGCCCGTCTGGTTCTCTGATGGTAGGGTGGCCCACAACCCTTACATTCATGTTGAGATCCTTTACGATTTGTTTTATCACAACCAGCTGTTGGAAATCCTTTTCTCCAAACACAGCTATGTCCGGCTCTATTATATTAAACAGTTTTGTAACTATTGTGGCAACCCCCCTGAAATGATGAGGCCTTGAAATGCCGCATAGAACTGTTGTTATATTTTCCACGTTTACATACGTGGAGTAGCCTGCATGGTACATCTCCCCCGCGCTCGGGGCAAATATGCATTCCACCCCTACGGCTTTAGCCAGGGTTTTGTCTCTCTCCATATCTTTGGGATATTTATCCAGGTCCTCGCCCCGGCCAAATTGGGTAGGGTTGACGAATAAACTTATGATCAGGTGATCAGACATCTTTTTTGCCGTGCGCATCAACATTAGATGTCCTTCATGGAAGTATCCCATAGTAGGGACAAGCCCGATGGTCTTGCCCTTGGATTTGATATCTGAGACGTATGTCTTCATGCCAGCTATGTCTTCTATAACTACCATGAGTAAGGTCCTTATCCTTTAAAGCAGTGTTCCTCATCCGGGAAGATACCGCTCTTTACCTCGCTTGAATATGTATCGAGGGCATCTTTTATGTCTTCGAATAAGGATGCGTATCTTTTGACAAACCTGGGTTTAAACTCTTTAAACATACCCAAGAGATCCTGGATTACCAGCACTTGGCCGTCGCAGTATGGACCGGCGCCGATACCTATTGTGGGGATATCGAGGGCATCTGTTATCTCTTTGGCTGTATTTACAGGCACGCATTCTAAAACCAGAGAAAATATTCCTGCATCCTGAAGGGCAAGGGCATTTTCTAAAAGGGCCTTTGCTGCCCTTTCACCCCGACCTTGCACCTTATGACCGCCAAAGGCATGAATAGACTGGGGTGTAAGTCCAAGGTGGCCCATTACAGGGATATCTGCTGCAACAATGGCCTTTACCTGATCAAATACCCGCTTTCCCCCCTCAAGCTTTACTGCCTGGGCCATGCCCTCCTGAAGGAACCTTCCTGCGTTTGAGACAGCATGTTCCGTGCTTATCTGGTAAGACATAAAAGGCATATCTCCTACCACAAGAGAATCAGGCTTGGCCTTTGTTACACATTCGGTGTGATATATCATCTGATCCATAGTAACACCCAGGGTGGTCTCCCCCCCTGCCATTACCACACCGGCAGAATCACCCACGAGGATGATATCGATATCAGAGGCGTTAATAATACGGGTCATGGTAAAGTCATAGGATGTTACCATGACAATTCGCTCTTTACCCTTTTTGCTCATGATATCCTGAACAGTTATAGGCTTGTTCATGCAAAGTCCTCCTATACACAACATAATATTTGGCAGCAAAACTATCAAGTGAAAATTTGCAAGTATACCCCAAATATGGGGGCAAAGCGAGTGCTCTATCCGCATACACACCATAAAAATTTATAACCAGCCCTTGACTTTTCTTACCTACATGGTTATCTTTATTAAGATACTAATGGCAATTTGTCGTTAGTATCTTTTTATTAATGTGGAGGCATACGTATGAAACGGAACCCTGTAACCCGGGATGGGTATAATGCCCTTAAAGCAGGGCTTGATTATTTAAAGAAGAATGAGAGACCCAAAATAATCGCGGATATTGAGGAGGCCAGGGGGCATGGAGATCTCACGGAAAATGCTGAATACATATATGCAAAGGAGCGCCAGTCTTTTATTGAGACCAGAATTCAGGAATTAGAGACAAAACTGGCCACCTCGGATATTATAGACACGACGAACCTTCCTGATGACAGGGTGGTTTTTGGGGCAAAGGTTCTGCTTTGCAATGTTGATACAGCAGAAGAGGTGGCATACCAAATAGTAGGGGCAGATGAGTCTGATATAAACCAGGGCAAAATATCCATAGATTCTCCTATTGCAAAGGCGTTGATCGGCAGATGCCCGGATGATGCAGTTGTGGTTGACACCCCAAACGGGAAGAGGGAATACGAGATTCTAGAAATCCTTCAGGGATAACGGGACTAGTGCCCTTTTTATGAGGGGCTCAGGCAGCATCTTTCGGTTTTAAGGCATCTCCTGGCACCAAAAATATGTGTGGTCTTGACAGAACAGGGTCTTTTCCCACCACAACGGCTGTATCATATACATATTCTATATTTTTATAGGTAAGGACATCATGGATGGTACCTGATTTAAAGATTTCTCCATCTTTTAGCAGCACTACGGTATCACAATAAGCGCTGGCCAGATTCAGATCATGAAGAATGACAATCACAGTAAGGTGTTTATCTTCTCTTAAATACTTTATCAAATCCAGTATTTTTATTTGGTGTCCTATATCCAGATGAGAAGTGGGCTCGTCCAGCAACAGCAAGTCCGGCTCCTGTGCAATGCCCTGGGCCAAAACCACCCTTTGCATTTCACCGCCCGACAGGGAAGACACCTTTTTTTTTCTATAGCGACTAATATTCAGCAGATCAATGACATCTTCAAATATTTTATAATCGTTTGGTCCTAAGGCCTCAAGCCTGCTTTTATGAGGATATCTTCCCATTAAGATAAATTCCTCCACAGTAAAGGAGAAGGGCATTAGCTGGAATTGCGAGAGTATGGAAATTTCTTTAGCAAATTCTTGCTGTGGTATGAATTTAATGTCTTTCCCTTTATATAAAATTTTGCCCTGCCAGGGGGGTAGCACCTTAGCAACAGCCTTAAAAAGAGTAGATTTGCCTGCTCCGTTTGGGCCAATTATCCCAAGGAATGACCCATAAGGAACCTCAAGGCGGATGTCCTTTATGATAGGAACCTTATCGTAACCTGTGGTAAGGTTTTCTATCTTTAGAATAGCCACATTACATAATCTCCCAGTCTTTTGAGTTTATCAAGAAACCTATAAAAAACAAGGCACCGGCTATGCCTGTAATCACACCCACTGGCAACTCCAGGGGGCGGATTATAACCTGGGCAAATATATCGCATAGGAGAAGGAAAATCGCCCCTGCAAGCATAGAGGCAGGCAGCAGGACCTGGTGATTTGGGCCAATAGCCCTGCGAACAAAGTGAGGGATAATAAGGCCGACAAAGCTTATTATCCCAGATACAGCCACACATGCCCCTGTTATAATGGATGCAATAATGAAAAAAAACACCTTTGCCTTTTGTGCATCAAGGCCAAGGTGCAAGGCCTTTTCTTCTCCCAGGCTGAGTAAATTCAGGTCTCTACCAAAAGGGATGAGGATAACCAGCAAAGGGACTACAATCAAGGCAGTAATATTTATCAAGGTTGTATTTATGGGAGAGAGGTTCCCCATCAACCACATTATGGTATTATGAACATCCCTTGTGCGGGCCAGTGCAAATATGAGCATCACTGTAGAGGAAAATAGAAAGCTTAAGATAACACCACTTAAGATCAAGACAGTATTAGAAAAGTTTTTTATGGAAGAGATACCATAGACCAAAATCATGCTTGAGCAACACCCGGCAAAACACATCCCAACCATTGGAAACCCGCTTATGCCGAGGCAAATGGAGATGGCAGCACCGAGCGCGCCACCCCCGGAGACCCCTAATGTATAGGGCTCTGCCAGGGGATTTCTCAAGATAGCCTGGAAGATTACTCCACAGCCGGCAAGCCCTGCCCCCACAGTAATACCCATGATAGCCCTTGGAATACGCAATCTCCAAAGGATGGTATGGGCGATCCCTGCTTTTTGCGGATGTATTAAGGCATCTATGACCATACTTAAGGATATGGTGGCCCCGCCTGTGATTAAGGCAAGGAACACGGCCGCTAGAAGGCCCAGCCCGAGTATTATAAAGATAAGAAAGACTTTATTGCGGTTCATATAACCCCTGGATATAATAGGTTTATAATGGTTTTATACCCCTCTAAAAACATCAAAGGGGTTGGCTGACAGACATTATCAGGATGGATTATAAACACACTTGCCTTCTTAACCGCTTCTATATGGGCAAACCCCCTCCACAGGTTTGCCGGCGAGGACGACGAGTCATCCATATCTGCAACGATTACGATTACATCCGGATTTCTGGAGATCACCTCCTCTATGTTTACATGAGGATATCTGTTAGGCATGTTTCCAAATATGTTAGTACACCCAGCAAGGCGAATAAATTCGGAGGCAAATGTATTATTATTAATTGTAATAATAGGGTTTGAACTTACCTGCCAAAATATGCGCTTTCCAGCCCTGGATTTAATAGAATTCTGTATTAGGTTCACCTGTTTAACCACATTATCTACTAACTTTTTTGCCCGTTGCTCTTTGCCAAGGAGAACGCCTAACTCGATAAAGGAATTGCAGAGTCCCTCGAAGGTTTTACCTTCATCAAAGACCTTAACATGCATGCCAAGGGATTTAAGCTTATACACGTCTTTTTCTTTGTTGCAGCCCTTGCTTGCAAGCACCAGGGTTGGTTTTAACATAACAATCTTTTCTATATTTAACTCGGTTAAAGTGCCGACAATCTCTTTTGAGAGTGCATACTTGGGGCGATAGTATGTGACCCCAACGAGGAGGGCATCTGACCCAAGGGCATAGACTTCTCTGGTTATAGACGGGGCAAGAGAGATTATTCTTTGTGGCAAAATTCCTTCAGACAGGCATGGATATGGCCCGATGAAAAAAAGAAGGATAAAAAAACAGCATATCTTTTTCAATATTTGCAAAGGGAAACGCCCCTAGATTAAATTATCCGCATACTCACATAAGGGATGCTTTTATGTCAAGAAGAGGCTTAATTCTTTGCAGTGCCAATCCGACTCCGCTTCCCTTCTTCGTTTTCAGCTACGCCAGGACAAGTTAGCAGACAAGAAGTATGGGATTGATTCCCCTTAAGCTTGTGCGGATAAGAGGCAAAAGTTTGTTTAAGGGGTTCGTATCATTGATCAATATATGATATCAAGGTCAATCAGGGGAAAGGGTTGCCCTTTCAGAAAATATAAAAAGAGATAAAGGACGCATTATTTTGCAGCAGACCATTAACAGAACAGGCGCCTTCTTAAGGCAAGCGGAGCAGAGTTCGGACAGACGCCCCAGGTAAAGATAAAGGCTAGGGGTTTATTCTTTTAGATATACCTTATCGCCTACCCTTACTCTATCTTTCACCTTGATTCCAATGAGGGCACCCACTGCGGCCTCGCTTACAGTGTTGTTGTCTATCTGCATGGAATCTACTGTCTGCTCGATGCTGGTAGTGGCCCCCTCAATAGAGATGATGTCCCCTGCCTTGATGGGCGCTGAGAGCTCAATGCCGGCAACGCTGATCTTGCCAAAGTAGTGAGTTACCTTTCCGATAAGCTTTTTTTCTGCCAGTTCCTCGGTCATTTGTAACACCTCCATTTAAAAATTAAAGATAAGCCGTTTTCCGGGCTGAAAGCCCAGAGGGGAAGGATGCTTGTTTCAAGGATATAAGCCCCTTGATGCCGAATTATCCTGTTCCCCCTCGTTTTTTCCATATTTTTTATATACCAGCTTTCCTAGTTAAAATCAAAGGAAAGATGAGACCTTCCGGTCATACATCGCTAAAAGGCATTGACATCCTGTTAATCTCTCTATATATGAAGGCAGCAAACGTTTGATTTGGGGAAAACAGTGCCTAAGATAGAAAAATTGGAGGCAGGGGTCCGCTCTGTAAGGAAGAAAAAGGTTGGTCGGCTTCGCAGAGAAGGGATCATTCCTGCAGTTATATACGGGAAAGATGTGGAGACTATCCCTATACAGGTAAGGTATAAGGATTTTGAAGATGTGTATAAAAATATTGGAGGCACATCTGTTCTAAATCTGCATATAGACGGCGAGGGCAAATCGAGGAGCACATTAATACATGCAATTCAGAGGCACATGTTGTCTCAAAAGGTTTTGCATATAGATTTCTTGCAGGTGGATGTTAAAAAACCTGTGGTGGTAGAGGTACCGATAGTGTTTACAGGGAAGTCCGTTGTTGAAGAAGAAGGCAAGGGGCAGATAACGCAAGAGGCAATTCATATATCTGTTAAGGCCTTGCCTAAAAATATCCCCTCTGAGATAGAGGTCGATATATCGATAATAGAAACCCCTGATCAGGTAATACGTGGCTTGGATCTCAATCTTCCCAAAGGGGTTGAGCTTGCAAGCGACGCTGAAAAGGATACAGTGATAGCTACAGTAGTCTCGGGCAGGATGGAAATTGAAGTGGAGGAAGAGATTGAAGTTGAAGAGGGAGAGGAAGAAGAAGCAGCAGTGGAGGAAGCCCCAGAGGAATAAAAATTCAGCCTTT
>JAYEFR010000186.1:0-10944 GCA_034716155.1 Thermodesulfobacteriota bacterium | reverse complement strand
CGGATCTGCCCATAAGGGAAGATGTAAGTTGTTTCCCTAGTTCTACCCCTGGTTGATTAAATGGGTCTATGTTCAGCAGATAGCCCATAAATGCAGTAGAGGCCTCAAAAAACACAAATAGGGCACCAAGTGTCTCTTCATCTATGGTATCAATCTCTATATGTGTAGTAGCACGCCCATTTTCTATAAGGGCAGCCCTTGTGGCTGTTGCCTCCGCATTGATGAGTTCTGAGATATCTTTCGATCCAAGATAGGATAACTCGTTGATATCACTAAATATTGAAGGTATTCTTATATCCTTTCTATAGCGCCTTACAGTTATCATATTTATGATCTTGTCAAAGGGCCCCTCCATATACAATTGAACCTGTGAGTGCTGATCAGTAGCACCTAATGCCTTGACAGGTGTCTGGCCGGTAAATAGTGTCTTGCCCCCTAGAGATGTCTTTTTGCCTAAGCTTTCCGCCCAGAGCTGGCGATACCAGTCTGCAATATCATACAATGCATTGGAGTAGGGCATGATAACAGAGATATTTATACCCTTCATAAAGGCAATAAAGTGAACACAGCCATACATGTATGCAGGGTTCTTAAACACATCAGGGCTTGTTACAATATCTGCCATCTTGGCAGCACCATTGAGCAGCCGATCTATATCCACAGAGCACATGGCAGCTGGAAATAACCCCACCGGGGTAAGCACACTGAATCTGCCTCCTACCTCCTTGGGGATGGGTAAACTTCTTATACCATGGGCGGATGCCAACCTTCTCAGCACCCCATCTTCAGGGTCTGTAATGAATACAAGATGGTCTTTATATGACTTACCAAGTCTGGTTTTTAATAGGTCAAATGCCACCATAAACTGAGATGCAGTCTCTGGTGTAGCACCTGATTTGCTTACCACGTTAAACAGGGTTTCTTCAGGTGAGATGTAATCTAAGAGGGAGACTATGTATTCAGGGTCTATGTTCTCAAGAAAGAACATCTTCGGGATAGATACATGATTATGGAAAGGCCCTTTTAGGGCGGAAAATATGGCCTTTGGCCCCAGGGATGACCCTCCTATACCCAGGTGCACAATATTCTTAAACTTGCCGGAGAGTTCTTCTGCCATGTCCGTTACTTGATCAATGATATCACTAGCATAGGGCAGGTCATAAAACAGAATTTCCTTTGCTTCTCGCCTTGTTGAGAGGATATTATGGGCCTTTTCTATTATTGGGGATAAGGCATTTATATCTTCTTTGGCGATACCTCTTCCATTTATGAGTTCTTTTGTCACACCTGAGAAATCAAACCTTATCATAAAGGATACTCCTTATTAAAAGTGATCGATATATATCATTATATTGATATCATGATATTGTCAATCAAGGTGAGATTTAGGAATCCTCCATCGTCTAAAATCGATAGGCATAGAAGTTTTTCCAACCTGAGCCCATTTGGAAATGGGAATCCCGATATAAATAGGTTGACAACAAACGCTTTACAGCCTATTTTTCTGCAAATAAAATGATTATAAGGAGGAAAATAAAATGATTAAGGGAATGCTTGGTATTGCTTTTTTGTGGCCATTTATCAGCTTTTACTGGGGAAGGCAAAAGGCAGATGCATTCTGGGAAGAAAAGTGCAAGGAATGGAGCCTGCCGAAGGGTATTGGGACAACAAAGGGTCTAAGGGTCTTGCCTTTAATAGACTGGTACACTAAAGATAAGAATCTCGCTACAGAACCGGGTGTGTCTTATCTGATAAAGACCGAAAAAGACGCGATCCTGTTTGATTTGGGGTATAACGTACATAATGAACATCCATCTCCTCTATTAAGAAATATGTCAAGGCTTGGGATAAGCCTTGATGATATAAATGCCATAGTCATATCACATCCTCACGTGGATCATATAGGGGGTATGAAAAATCAGTTGAAAAAGACCTTCTCTCTTACCAATGATTATATAGATCTTTCTGACAAGGATATATTCCTTCCCCCAGGGATGAGCCGTTCTGATCTTAATACCATGCAGGTATACAAACCTATTAAGATAGCAAAGGGTGTGATCAGCACAGGTCCTATATATAGTTCGCAGTTTTTAATAGGCAACACCCTCTTCCCAATGGGAATTACTCCGGAACAGGCACTGGTAGTAGATGTTAAGGATAAAGGGTTAATAATTCTTGTCGGATGCGGACATCAGGGTTTGGATAGGATACTTCAATTGGTGGATCAGCTTTATAAAAAACCTATCTATGGTGTCATAGGAGGTCTGCATTTTCCTGTGACAAAATCACGGATATCCAAATTCGGCGGCAAATTTCAGGTACAGCAATATCTTGGTACAGGGAAACTCCCGTGGGATCCAATCACTAAAGAAGAGGTAATGGCCCAGATATCCAATCTTAAATCGTACAACCCATCTCTGGTATCTCTTTCCGCCCATGACAGCTGCGATTGGTCCATAGAGGCATTCAAGGATGCATTCGGCCCTTGTTATAAGGAATTACTTGTAGGAGAAGAGATTCAAATTTAAGGGACATAATAGCCAGCAAAAAGGTAGTAGCGTATATATAGAACATCAGTTAATTTGCAGTGAGATTATTGACTATTTGACGAGAAGGAAATGGATGGGCAACAAACAACAGGAGGGCTAGCTCATGAATAGTCTCTCGGAAGGGCAACTCCCCAAAGAGATTTCAGAAGGAATTATCAAACTCTCCAATGATATCTATGCTATCAGAACAAAGTGGTTAGCACATATCCCTGCCAAGCTTATATCAGGTACATATGTTTTCCTTATGGTAAGGCGAAAGCCCTTTGGTTTATTGCTTTTTGATACAGGGGGGCCGGGCAGCGGCCCTGTTATTTATAATGCCATAAAGAAACTGGGGTTTTCCCCTAATGATTTGAAAGGTGTAGCTATAAGCCACTGGCATAAGGATCATACCGGTGGGCTTGCTTCCCTTATAAAAAGGATTGAGCCTGGTCCTAGACCTATCAAGATTTATGTAGGCGAAAAGGATTTACCTTTGATGCTTAATAGGATGCCTCATCGATTAATCTGTCATCCGGCTTTACATATCCCGATTCCTCACCGTCCAGGCAGGATCCCTCCCTTGGATAAGGTTAGGTTTGTTCCCCTTGTCCCTGACAGTAAAGAAAATCCTCTTGCCGAGTGGGGGATAGACTTTATACCGACGCCAGGACATACCCCTGGTCATACATCATTTATGCATACTTCATCAGGTACACTTTTACCTGGTTGCGGGCTTGCCATGTTAGGGAAAGATACGGCTGGTATTGTCATGATGTATTGGGATCGCAAGATAAAGGTGGAATCCGCGCTAAAGCTTGCAAAACTGGATTTTAAATATCTTTATCCTGTCCATTTTATGCTGAACGAAAAGGAAATACCTTTAGATAAACGTATGCCTGCTAAAGGCCCTGGAACTTGGCTGCTTAGAATTTTGGGCTGCTATCCTATATTCAGGTACCCCAAAGGGGCTTAAGCGTATACATAAAGAACACAAAAAAGACCTGTTGTACCTGGGACCTACACCTGCTTTTATAAAAATACCTTTGGCTTGGTTTATGGCACATACTAATCGTATTCTGGCAAGGTTGGCTTACCTTGTAAGATAAATATAATCTATTTAAGGAGGTAGGTTATTAAAGAGAACGAATATCTTTTATGGCATTCTATATGCACTATTTCACGTAAATAGATGGCAATAATTGTGTACCTTTTAAAACCTTCAAGCTAATGCAAAAGGGAATCGTTATAGCCAAGAAAAAGGTGTTAATATTTAATTCTTTATCATATAACATCTTAATTATTGTTATTTGAATATACTGGTGATGTAAATAAAAATAACCTGAGGAGGTACCCAGAGATGAGAACAGACGACCTCTTTTTTTATCCAAAGGAATTGGTTGATGAGGAGACTCAAGCCCTTGCTTTATCCATCAGACAGTGGGCAGACAAAGAGGTGATAGCAAACCGACTGAAATTTTCAGAAAACTACCGCCAATTAGTTGAAAATAGCAGAAAAAAGCTTGTCATAGATATAGGGCTGCAGCAGATGATATGGCCTGAAGCCTATGGTGGTGGTTTTAATTCTTATAAGCGTTCAATATCAATAGTGAGGGTCCTTGAGGAGATATCCAGGGCGGATCCAGGCATAGGATTTATGTATGCTGCCAATCTTTCATCATATGCACCTATGGTGATGAAACCACATGTAGATAAGGAGCTGTGTGCACGATTTGCCCCGATATTTTGTGGAAAGAAGCTAAAGACCGGAGGAAGCCTTATCTTACCAGGGGCAGGGGATGTTCATGATGAAGGTGGGCCTCTCTTTTTAGGGAGAACAATACAGGTGGCAGCAGCGCTAAGGGGTGATGAATGGGTAATTAACGGCAAGGGATTGCGTCCATTTAATTCCGGAGCTGGAGCAGAGCTGTTTTGTATAGTATGTGCAATAATGGATGGTAAGAAATTCAAGGACACCCCATCCATTATCTATGTCCCTGGAGACTTGAGAGGGGTAAAGCGTGGGAAGGTCTTTAAAAAGACCGGCCTTAATGCAGATGAGAATGCAGATATATCATTTGATAATGTAAGGGTGCCAAAGGCATGTATGGTGAAAAGGGATGGTGCTGTTAAGGGTGTATATTCATGGCTTAACCTGTGTATGGGCGCGGTGTGTATAGGTTCATTGATGAATGTATATGAAATCATCAAAGACTGGGTAGATGTCAGGGTTATAAAGGGTAAGGGGCTAATAAAGGAAAACCCGTTGGATGCAGCCATTTTGGCAGAGATAGCAGAGGATATTACAGTATCAAGGTTACTTACATATAATCTGGCCAATATCATGACAAGGCCGAAAGACTACGGGAGCCTTGAGCAAGATCAGGTCTTTACCTTGGCAGAGATGATCGGCATGCGTGTGACCGGTAGTGCGCTTCATGCAATAAACAGGACCATGGAGCTTATGGGCTCTGCCGGATATGCCACAGAATGGAATTTGGAAAAACACTGGCGGGATGTAAAGACTATTCAATCGTATCTTTGCGGCATAGGGGCTGATGTGCCTGTAAAGATGGATATAGCAAGATCATTTTTTGATTGTAAAGAGATTTAAAGGAGAGGCTTAAGATGACAATAGATGATTTTTCAAGACCGCAAGAGTATATATCTCCCCTGGATAAGCACCTTGGCAGTATTATAAGGCAGTGGGCGGAAAAAGATGTCATGCCTTACAGGAGGAGGTTTGATGAGGATTGGAAGGATCACAAGATAATTGAACCTGCGTTTAAAAAGCTGATGGCGGATATGGGCCTGCAAATGTGCCTTTTCCCGGAAGAGGTAGGTGGCTGGGGATTAGGTCATTCCAATTACACTGCTACTATCTCATATCGAATGTTTGAGGAGATCGGCAGGGCGGATACTGCCATGGCCGTTGCATTTGGTGTTACCTTCTGGCCTTTGACTGCTATTACAGTGGAACCACATGTAAACATGAGGCTATGTAAAGAGTTTGCATCTATGTTCAATACAGACAAAGCATGCTTTGCAGCACTTGTTATGACAGAGCCGCAGGGGGGCTCTGATATTGAAAACATTGATCTCCTAAAGGGCAGGACCATACAGACCACAGCAGTCTTAGATGGTGATGAATGGGTAATTAACGGTCATAAGCTCTGGCCTACCAATACAGGTGGTGTTGCAGACCTGTTAGGTGTTGTGTGCACTACAAAATCCGGGTCTGATGACCCAACTGACTTTGCACTGATCTTTGTGCCTTCTACCACAAAGGGTGTAACACAAGGTGGACCCTATGAAAAGGCAGGTATGGCAGCAGATAAAAATAGCGATGTATGGTTTGAAGATGTCAGGGTTCCAAGCTGGTATCGTGCAGCAGGACCAGTTGATGATGCCAGATGCTTTGAGGAGGTTATATCCTGGGGGCAGATGGGTAGCTCTGCGTTCTTAACCGGGGCTATGATGAATCTCTATGAGATATTATACAAGTTCTGTTCAGAGAAGACCTATAATAAGAAGCCTTTGAAAGAAAATGATGCTATTGCAGCGCTCTTAGGCCGGATTGCAGGCGATCTCGATATATGCAGGGTTATCGGCTACCAGGCAGCAAGGATGATAGACCGTCCTGATATGTATGGTGGACGTGGATCAAGACAGGTTGTATCAAAGATCAGAAATTTTAAGGAATTTATTGCAGACAGGGCAGTGGAGAACTTTGGCAAGGCCATGGATATCCTGGGTTTTTATGGGGCTGACAGGGCATGGGATATAGAAAAGCACTGGAGAGATATAAAGATCATCCAGCTCTGGATGGGTGGAAAACAGCTTTGCCAGATGGAAGCAGCCAGATACTTTTTTGACTGTAAGACCTTATAAGGGAGGAATTATCTAGCGCAATAGGCCAAAAAAGGGACAAAAGAAAAAATGAGGAGAGAATTCAAAGAATATAACTATGACTGGATGATATGGAGCATCATTGATAATGCTTCCAAAGCCCATGACGGGACTGATAAAGAGTATAGAAGTTTGCTGTCTTTTGCCCCACATTTTAAAGATGTTCTAGATGCGATTATAAGGCAAGGAGAACCAGGCATTCTCCTGCTGAAAGCACTATCCAAATATATTAAACATATGCTTACAGCACATGAAAGGGGTAAGAAAATAGCCCTAATTTCCTATTGCTTTCCCCCAGCATTACTATATGCTTTTGATGTCGTACCCCTAGGCCTTGAGGTTATGACAACACTGGGTTCATTTATATGGAAGAGGGGGATATGGGATTATCTTGATTACTGCTGTGAGGTTGGGTTTACGGAGACATCTTGTACTGCCCAGCGGGGAGCCCTTGGTGCCTATCTAGCAGGACTCGCGGTAAGGCCTGATTTTATTTTGTGCGATACCCCTGGGGTCTGTGACACGAATGCAAATTCTTTCTCTTTTGCATCTGCATACCTTGATATACCTTTCTATCAGCTTAATTATCCACCAACCTTGACTGATGAAAGGGCAATTGAGTATCAACGCGAAGACTTTAGACATATGATAGCATTCATAGAGGAGCAGACAGGCAACAAGTTGGACATCAATAGACTTCGAGAAGTTATAGAAGAAACAGCCAAGCAGGATGAAGTTGTATGTGAAATTCAGGATTTACAGCAGCTAATGCCCAATCCAACCCCTGGTATATTCGCTCTTTTTATCTTTGGGGCAAAATTTGCACTCGGTGGAACCAAAGAGTGTACAAAGCTTTTGGAGGCAATGTTAGAAAGAGCAAAAGAGAATGCAGCCAAGGGAGTATCAGGAACAAGCTCAGGCCAAGAGAGGGCAAGGGTGTTTTGTTGTTATATTGAGCATTTTACTACTGATTTGAGATTCTGGACATGGATGGATAAAAATAGCATTAGCCATCTCGGGTCAGGGCTAGACCTATTCTGGCAAGAAGGTGCCCCTTATGCTAAGGGAAGGGAGCCAGAGGGATACAGTGTAGACACAACAAATCTGGATACCATGATTGACTCTTTAGCTGCACAGGCGGCACGCATGCCAATGGTCAAACAGATCAGAGGACCTTATGATAGGCCAGGCATGTGGTTGGATGATGTTATTGGGGCAAGCAAGATCTTCAAGGCCGATTTTGTAGCATACTTTGGGACAATGGGATGTAGAAATACTTGGGGAATGATCAAACTACTTGCAAGAGATACAGAGAAATTAGGGATACCAACCGTTATCATGTATAGTGATTCCTGGGACGATAGGGTTGCATCCTGGGGTTCCATTACAGACAGGTTAGATGAATTCTTAACTGTTAGGAGAATATACAAATGATTGTTGCTGGTATAATGTTGGGTGGTTTACTGCAAGGGCAGTTATGACCATTAATGGTAAGATTTTATCAGCCCCAGATATTATGAGTAAATCAAGAGCTGAGCAACCAGCAAAAAGGTTATGAACATGACTTTATCTAAAGCCGGCATTTATATTCACGGGGAGGGTGCATATTGGCTCGTCCCAACAGTTCGGACGATAATCGATGTAGGAAGGCAGGGTGCAAAGGCGATAAGGTTGGATGAAACACGATATGTGTACAATGACAAATGGGCATCAAGGAATCTATTTAAACCAGCGTACAGGCTCTTTTACAGCCTTCTTCAATTCAGGGTTCCTCCAGCAATCAAATCTGGCCTTCAAGATCCCTAACCTGAGGAGTTGCTTATTGAAAGGCATTTTATCCATTTTTTCCTTTCTGGTTAGCTTCCGCTTAAAACCTGCTGTGAATTTATGGAAATCTTCCTCTGCCTTCTTACGATCCGTATGAACAAGACTAGCGACCTTACCGGATATGAGTGCACCCACAATACCGTATCCCCAGAAGGGCTCTATCATACCAGAAAGGGTCCCAGTCAGGATCTTGTCTTTCCAGAATAGGCGCGTTTCTCTTGGGAAGTGCCCATTAAAGGTATGCCAGTTCGCAAACTCCAGTCCCCTTGCATCTTTCAGTACCTTCTTGAATTGTTCAAGTTGCCCCTCCTTTAGAGGTGTTCGAGAAAAAAGAAGGACATACATCAAACCATTGAGCGTTGCTGTGTAACCATAATCTATACTGTATCCGCCCATATGGATTGCACCACTTGATACTCCTTGTTCCCATGGAATCGAAGCCATATACCCATACGTAGTATTGCATTTTACCCCAACCAGATCATAGGCCTCTTTGTATAGGCCTGTGGCTATTATGCTTCCAGGAGGTGCTGACTTAAGTTCATTTGGGGTCAGATTTTTATTAAATGAGAATTTCACTCCTTCATTCAGCGCTATCTCATATAACCTTGTATCAATAGATGTTTTGCGTGCCCCTCGTTCCACGTTGTATGCAAATGTGTTATTTACATAAGGTGGAAGGGTGAGACGCTTGGCATTATACCAGAAGTCTGGGTACGTATCTGTAGGGCAAAAACTCTCAGAGAGATCTATTCCTATATAATCCCATGTTTCTTTGGGCTGAAGAGGTGTAGTATGAATGGAAGGATGCACATTTTTTGATCCGCCTATGCTAGTCTCCCTATCATAGACGATCACGCTGAAGCCCTCTCTTGCCAGGTTTATACCTGCCACCATCCCGGCTAACCCTGCACCATATATAGAAATTTCACTCATACCTCACCTCCTTAATCTATTTTAGCATAAGATTTTTGGTCATGGGGATAATATAGTGATTAATATGTGGAAGTTGATACAATATTACCTGATGTGTCGGAAATCGATATATCCAGTATCCAATCGCCCTTACCCCTTTCTCCATTTGGCCATAGCTTCTTCTTTGTTTATGCTCAAATCGCATGTGAGGTCAGTTACCATAGGTCTTAGATATTTTATAGTCATTTCTTAATGGTTACAGTCTTGTCTTCATGAGCAGGAAATTCTGATATAATATCATTGTTTCATAAAAGCCCTCCAGATTGTTTGTTACGCTACTAATAAAGCATTAAATTATGCTCTCAACAACAAAATATACCTGAAGAGTCTTTACGATTTACACTTAGAACCGAGCAATTGCACCCCCTTGACTGCACCACCCATGGATTGTATGAATGGATATGTAAAAATGGGGATTGAAAAGGCAAATCCAAATTCGCTTACAGGGAGGTTATATTAGGTGATCTCTGATGTGATTATAGTTGGTGCAGGGCCTGCAGGTTCCACTGCTGCAAGGATTCTGGCTGAATCCGGCAGAAGTGTCATTATTTTAGATAAGGCTAAATTCCCCAGGGATAAACTCTGTGCCGGCGGTGTTACAAGCAAGGTTATCCCCCTGCTGCCTCATGGGTTCACTAACATTGTAATCTCATCTGTACATAAGACGAGAATACATTACTCAAACACAGACCTCAGTATAGGCATTGAAAGTATTGAGCCTTGTACCTACATGATAGAGAGAGACGCATTCGACGCATATTTACTGGATGCAGCTATCATAGCAGGTGCCAGATTTATAAAGGAAAGAAGGGCCATCGGCTTGCGGCAAGACTCAAAAGGTATAGAGGTCTATACAGACACATCAGATGTATTCAAGGCCAATTACCTTATAGCAGCAGATGGGGCTATGAGTTCGATACGATCACATCTCTTCTCGCAGAAGCGACCTTCCAAGGCTTACTGCCTGGAAACAAAGATCCCATGGTCTAAACAAAATGATGAGGTAATCTTTAATTTTGGAAGCACACCAACAGGTTATGCATGGATATTACCCAAAGGAGATTACGCTTCCATTGGGATAGCTATACATAGCAGTGATATGTCGAATATTTTTGAATATTATAGACAATTTCTTGATAGATACGAAATTAAATGGGCCAAACCAAAAGGGCTGAGCTTGCCAATGTACTCTATGGAGACAAGACTCGCCCACAAAAGGGTATTACTTACAGGCGATGCTGCCCACCTGGTAGACCCTATAACAGGTGAAGGCATATACCATGCCGTATTAAGCGGATCCATAGCTGCAAAGGCTATTATATCAGGAGACGCTGAGACAACCTACCAAGCCATGATGAACAAGACAATCCTAAAAGAGCTCAGAAGGGCATTCTTTCTTTCTCTTATGATGTACAACTTTCCGAAACTATCTTTTGAGGCATTCAAAATACACCCCAGTATAGGGAAGACATATTTAGGTATTATAACAGGAGAGCATACCTATAAAGATCTCATCAGAATAATTACACATAGCCCTATCAAGATACTAAAGCAGATTATAGGAGATCATATCTAGTGTGATTACAAACGTTGATAAGAAGGAGTTCACCCAGGTATCCATGAGTGTAGTTACCAAAGTGTTTGATCGGGAACTTCTTTTTGTCTCGTGGGGTTGACATCTGATTAGTGGTAAAATACAAAGTAA
>JAYEFR010000185.1:4724-11046 GCA_034716155.1 Thermodesulfobacteriota bacterium | reverse complement strand
ATGGTACACGTCACCTCAATAGGCTCCCCATTGGACACCCCTCCCTCCATTCCTCCTGCATTATTCGACCCCCTGGACTTTGGATGGCCAGGCAAGATCTCGTCATGAAGCTTGGAGCCGGGTATATGTGCGCACTCAACGCCGCGACCTATCTGAAGGGCCTTTATGCCGGGGATGGACAGGATATGTGCGCCTAATAAGCCATCAAGCCTCATATCCCACTGTGTATATGAGCCTATCCCTGCAGGCAGGCCTTCAACTACAACTTTAAATCCCCCTCCTATTGTATCTCCCCCAGCCTTGACTTTATCTATCACCTTCTCCATAGCCTTTGTGGTATGTAAATCAGGACAAAAGACACTGGACTTATCTCTTGAATTTCTGTCAAATAAACCATCAAACTCAACACCGCCTATATCTGTTACCCATGAATATACATCTATGCCAAGCACCTTTAAAAATGACCTCAATAGTCCGCCTGCCGCCACCCTGGCAGCAGTATCCCTGGCGCTGGAACGCTCCAAGACATTTCTCAGGTCCGTATGTCTGAAACGGGCGGCACCAGCCAGATCTGCATGACCAGGCCTGGGCGTGTATAACTCTCTCCCAAGGGAGATCACCCATGGATCCATAATCTCCTTCCAGTTCTCAAAGTCCTTATTCCACACTGCTATCAATACAGGGCTACCTAAGGTATATTCATATCTTATACCAGAGAGTATATCCGCACAGTCGCTCTCTATAGACATCCTTTTTCCCCTTCCATAGCCCCCCTGGCGCCGGGCAAGGTCAAAATCCATCAATGACCTATCTACCTTTAATCCGGCAGGGACACCGTCCAAAAATGCAAATACGCCCCTCCCGTGCGACTCGCCTGCAGTATAAAATTTAAGCATAAGCTACTCCAAGTATTATTTATATATTATATAGTTATATAGGATTTAATTATCCTGACTAATAACCTGTTTGTCAACATGGATAAAAATACAAGACATTATTATTTTGCAATACACTCAAAAATCTTGACAAGGAGATGATTTAATGCCACATATAAAACTGTTTCTGGAAGAAAGTGAGATAAAATCAAAGATGCAAAAAAATATCTAAGGAGGTCCTTTTCCTATGATTATGACTACCCAAGATAAATCCTCTAAAGAAATCGCCAGATTTATGATGTATTTCAAACCTGTTACTTTGAATGAACTCAGGGGGCTTTCTCGGAAGTTAAACATTGCAATGGTGGATTTTGTAGGTGCAGCCATGGAGGCATATATATTTGCCAGGGGACAGGAGTTCGGGTCAAAGGTGCCGCCTAGGGAAAAGAAAAGATATGTAGGACCAAGAACAAATCTGGAAGGGAAAAGAATCCGCTATGTAATGAAACTAACTAAAGATATAATTGAGACACTGCGAGATATCGCTTACTTCGATAATCGCAGGTTTACTCATGTGTACGATGAAGCCATCGATGACTTTATCAGGTTTACTAAAGAGGTCAATAATTTCAAGAACATACGGTTTGCCAAGTCTGATATAAAGGCAGTACGGGGAAGAAAAAAAACCGCTGCAAGAAAAAAGGTGTCCTCACTCCTGGCCCAATATAAAACCATGGAGACTCGGGGGCGTAAGCCTGAAAAGGAAATAACGAGACCTCACAGTAAAAATAAGTCCTCCGGAAAGAGACGTGCCTATCGCTGAGCAGTAAAAAATAGTGAACAGTGAATAGTGAAGAGTCTTATTTCCAGATAATGTCCGAAGTGTATTTATATGAAAATAGGGGTCGGGGATCAGGGGGGTTCCCGATAACATCCCCCTGGCCCCCTTCAAAGGGGGAATTAAAGGGGAACAAAGGGGGAAACTATCCGTGTAGATTAAGGGGTGGAGGGGTTCTTGAGATATACCTTCCATCGCGATTTGCTAATACATCCTTTGGCGGAGCTTAAAGGGGAATCGCTCCCTTATGTTTGAGCCCGAAGGGCGAGTTAGGGAGCGCCCGTAAGCAAGCCAAAAGGATGTATCAAAGAGCGATATAGGCAAGCGAGAGAACCCCACATCCCGAAAATGTTTTCAGCCTTGGTTGTGAGCGCCTGCGCTCATGAGGATTTATATGAAAAAGATTTGTCGGTTGTCCGTAGTTTATTTGTCGGTGGTATACTGGATGGTGATCATCCTATTTGGAGATTTTACAACGGACAACGAGCAAAAAAACTACTGACAGGTATATATACAGAACTAAAAGACCACTTATGGCTAGATATATTTTCATACTTGGTTGTGGCCGAAAAGGCCATGGATGTCTATGAAGGAAACATACATAAGCCTTAACGGCAAAGACCTTTTGAAGTGGTTTGAGGCTTCCTTTTTTGGGTTGCTGGGATGTATTTTGCTATACACCTTCTTTGGTATGTTTCTCGTGCACACACATGCAGGCATTATTTCCTCGGAGATGCATTTATTCATATCAAACCACATGCTACCTGTAATCATGCCGGACGATATCTATCTGAAAGGTTTTTCCCATCAACTTGGAAGCGCACTGTTCTTTGGACTAACCCTGGGCCCACTAACAGCCATATTGGCCTCTGCCGTATCCATCTCCCCCTGGATAAAGGGGCATTTCAGCAGGATGGACATCTTTATCTGTGTAATGCTGATCTGTATCTATCTCTTCCTTACATTCAGTAAAGAGATGCCTCTTGTATCTATAGTATCCAGCATACTTACTCCTGCCTTTTTCTTTATACCATGGATTTATGCCGTAAAATATAGGGGGGCTACCAAAAAAAGACACCGTTCGCCTTCCGCGGATCACAGACGAACAAGATGGATTGTATTTGCATTAATATTGCTGACTCCTCTGGTTCTTTTTAAAGGCACCTCTTTCATAGAAATACGGGATGCAATGATCGACATGCCTGTGTTAAATAAATTAAGTGATTTTTATTATAACCACACATTGCTTGCAGCACATGTAATAAAACCTATACGCTATCAGACACAAAAAGTTATAGCCATAACCAAAGATACAGGAAAGATATGGTATTCCCCCCATGGAAGCCTGTGGATAAGGACAAAAGACCCTTGCAGTATCAAAGGTAGAATAATGGCTGTAAGTAAAAGGCCTGTTGCCTGTAGTAGTATCATTGTTTCCAAGAAAGGGCTTGTAACCCTTGGTAACAGAGTTATAAGGCAGGGAAGTGAGAAATTTGACAATAACAGATCTATAAGAAAGGCGGTTGGATTTTTTCTTAAAGGTCCTATTGTCCTGATCCCCTTTTTTGCTATTCTCTGGCTTGCGCTATGGCTTGCATCTCTTTTTGAACACCATAAGACTTTTGCGATCGTACTAGTAACAGTCTATCTTATAGGATTTATCCCGCACATGCACTATATGTACCTGACTCACAGTTTCAATATACATAAAGAAAATGTCCATATGTTTGCTGCTTCAGATAATGTAAAAAAACGCTATATAGCCCTTAGATCCCATTCAAAAGCATTTACTAGAGACGAACTATCGGCCTTTGCAACTGATCCTATCCCAAAAATACGCCTTAATGCCTTTATCATAATGGGAAAGAGAAAATATGCGGATCTTATCGGCCTCCTGGAAAAGGGCGCTCTGGACCCACAACTAAATGTAAGGACAAAGGCATGCGAGGCCCTTGGCCGGATAGGAAATACCCAGGCCTTAAGTATATTAGAGAACGTGGCAGATGACGACCCTTCATGGTATGTTCGCAACTATGCCTACAGGGCAATAGGCAGAATCAGGCCGGTCTTTAAAGTAGTGGATGAATAGGTAACTGCCCGGAAGTCAGGATCCGGAATAGTTAGTTATTTTGTAACTATACTGGCTGGTTAGGCTGTAGGCTAAAGGAAATTTAGTTTTTGCGCATTGATCGAAGCTATGGCGCCCAAAACCTTCTCGGTCTCCACAATTTTTGATTCGCAATCAGAAATGTCATGTTCATCAGAATACCCCAGGCGCTTTGACAGGCCAAGCTGGTAATGCAACTCCCTTAAGGAACCGAACGCTATTTCAAGAAATCGGAGGTACTCGGCCCGACTCTCACGTGCGCACCCTTCAACGATGTTTGATGGGACTGAAACCGCCGCTCTTCTCATTTGGGAAGTCAACCCATATATCTCCTCTTTGGGAAATTCCCTGGTTGCCTGGTAGATCAGAAGCACCACTTCGTCAGCCAGTTCAAACGCTCTGAGCTTTGTATGATCACGCATGATCCCCTTCCTAAATGCCTACAGCCTATCTACCTGAGCAGTTACGTTATTTTAGCACATATGACAGGCCACAAAGTGGCCTTTTGCCTTCTCAACAAGGGTCGGCTTGGTGTTGTAACACACATCTTTAGCCAGTGCGCATTTGGGACTGAATACACACCCACCAAAGATGTCTGAAGGGCGAGGGATATCACCTTTCAAATCGGATTTGATCCTTTTAAGCCCAGGCTTATGGGTAGGCACAGCTGCAAGTAAGGCCTGTGTGTAGGGATGCATGGGATAATCGTATAGTAAAGAGGTGGGAGCCAGTTCTACGATACTACCCATATACATGACTGCAACCCTGTTTGATATATAACTCACTACAGATAGATCATGAGATATAAAGAGATAGGAGAGCCCGAACTCATCCTGAAGATCTATAAGGAGATTTATTACCTGGGCCTGAATGGATACATCCAGAGCTGATACCGGTTCATCACATATAACAAATTCGGGATTTAGGGCAAGCGCCCTCGCGATACATATCCTCTGTCTCTGCCCCCCTGAAAATTCGTGCGGGTATCTGTTTAATACATCCTTATGTATCCCCACCATCTCCATCAATCTTAAACCCCTTTTTCTAATCTCTGACTTTGAACCAATCTTATGGATCACCATTGGCTCTTCCACAATGGAGCCCACCTTTCTTCTGGGATTAAGAGAGCTAAACGGATCCTGAAATATCACCTGCATACCCCTGCGCAGGTTGTGTATAACCTCTTTTGATGCATTCTTCACATCAATCCCATCAAAAATTGTAGTCCCTTCATCTGGTCTCTCTAACCTCAAGATGAGTCTGGTAAGTGTGGATTTGCCACATCCTGACTCCCCAACAAGCCCTACGGTCTCATTGGGATATATATCAAGATCGATACCATCTACCGCCTTTACCTGGCCTATGGATTTCCCAAATACACCAGTCTTGATAGGATAATATTTTTTAAGCCCCTTTACTTCTAATAATGGCTTCACCTTCCAAACCTCCAGCACCTCACCATATGACCTGGCTTGGGATGACAGACTGGAGGAAATTCATGGGCGCACCTGTCCATGGACTCCTCACATCTATCATGAAAAGTACAACCTTTGGGCAAGTCTGTAAAAGGCGGCACCACCCCGGGGATTGTATAGAGTCTGGAGGGTCCCGACCTATCACCTATAACGGGAAGTGCCTTTACCAAGCCTTTTGTATATGGATGCAAGGGGTTATCAAAAATTTCATCTGCACTTGAAAACTCCACTATTTTACCCGTATACATCACAGCCACATGCTGACATGTCTCAGCCACCACTCCAAGATCATGTGTGACAAAGAGAATGGATGTGCCAACCTTATCCTTTAAGTCATTCATAAGGGTCAATATCTGAGACTGCGTAGTCACATCCAAGGCTGTAGTGGGCTCATCTGCTATCATAAGCTCCGGCTTACATGCAAGCGCCATGGCTATCATCACCCTTTGACACATCCCTCCGCTTAACTGGTGGGGATAATCTTTGATCCTGACCTCAGGTGCGGGTATACCCACCATGCCAAGCACATCTATTGTCTTTTCTAATGCCAGGTCCTTTGATCCGGAAACATCTCCGTCATGAAGCAAAATGACCTCTGAGATCTGTGAACCTATAGTAAATACCGGATTCAGGGAAGTCATAGGGTCCTGGAATATCATAGATATCCTGCCTCCCTTTATCCGGCGCATTTCATCATCATCCAAGGCTAACAGATCTCTCCCGTCAAATATGATGTGCCCATTTACAATCCTGCCGGGATCAGGGATTAGCCTCATGACAGACAGTGCCAATACAGTCTTTCCGCATCCTGATTCCCCTACAATGCCCAGTGTGCGGCCTTTCTGAAGGGAGAGTGTGACCCCGTCTACCGCCTTGACCAGACCATCTGATGTAAAGAAATGGGTATGCAGATCATCTATAGAAAGTATGTTTTTGTCTGAGACTGCATTAAGCATTTTATACATATCCACTTTAACTCTAAATCTTTTGTCTTACATTCCACATTTCCCATAAAACTGTTTTCATA
>JAYEFR010000185.1:0-4624 GCA_034716155.1 Thermodesulfobacteriota bacterium | reverse complement strand
TGGGTATGCAGATCATCTATAGAAAGTATGTTTTTGTCTGAGACTGCATTAAGCATTTTATACATATCCACTTTAACTCTAAATCTTTTGTCTTACATTCCACATTTCCCATAAAACTGTTTTCATAAAAAATCTGTCTGTATTCCATGTACAGGCAAAGAAGTAACCAATCTTTCCTTCAAAAAGGAATACCGCGTGCCTTTCTTGATGTTGTTGATAGCTATAGACATTGCCTTGAAATTACCAACCACGACCACTAATGATTTGCCTCTGGTAACCGCTGTATATAACAGATTTCTCTGCAGCATGATATAGTGCTGGGTATGGAGGGCAATAACCACTGCCGGATACTCACTACCCTGAGATTTATGTATTGAACAGGCATATGCCAGGGTAAGTTCATCCATATTTGAATACTCAAATCTCACCACCCTAGAATCAAACCTCACTAGAATCTCTTCGTTATTGTCATTAATAGATATAATCTGCCCAATATCACCGTTGAACACACCTAATTCATAGTTATTCCTGATCTGCATAACCTTGTCTCCAATGCAGAACACCTGGCCGCCTTTTGTGATACCTTGTCCACTGCTTTTGGCGGATGGATTCAGTAAACCCTGAAGCTCTTTATTCAGGTTGGCCACACCAATAACACCTTTATGCATGGGTGAGATCACCTGTATATCGTGGATGGGATTAAATCCGAATCCCTTCGGGATCTTTCTTACTACCAGCTCTTTTATGGTTTCAGCTACGTCTTCAGGCTTGTCACGGTCTATAAAGAAAAAATCACCTTTACCATATTCCGCCTTGGTGTAAGGGGACTGACCCTGATTAATCCTGTGAGCATTAACTATAATCAGACTCTTTTTTGCCTGCCTGAATATCTTCTCCAAACGTACTACCTTTATCATGTTGCAAGAGATCATCTCCTCTAAGACATTGCCCGGTCCTACCGAAGGCAGCTGGTCCGCATCACCGACCATAATAAGCTGCGCTTCAAAAGGCAGTGCCTTTAAGATATTGTAAAACATTACAATATCTACCATTGATGCCTCATCAACGATCAATATATCTGTATTTAAAGGCCTTTTAGAATTCCGATCAAACTTCATAAATCTAGGGTTAAACTCCAGCAGTCTGTGTATGGTCTTTGCATGACGGCCTGTGGCCTCACTCATCCTTTTTGCTGCTCTGCCTGTAGGTGCACACAAATTTATACGCCTACCCTTCTTCTCCAATATCTCTACAATAGCCCTGATAAGAGTGGTCTTACCTGTACCCGGCCCTCCTGTAATTACAAGGATCTTCTCTTTTATTGCACTAGAGATCGCATCTCTTTGCTCAGGGGCCAATATAATGGCGTGCCGAGCTTCAAACCATGATACGGCCTTTTCTATATCTATCCGGATCGCCTTTTGTCTTGTCTGAGATAGTTCCTTCAGCCCTTTTGCTACACCTGTCTCCGATAGATAGAGGGGCTTAAGATATACTGCCTTATCCTGCCCGATCTTCTCGATTACAAGGAGGGTCTCTTTGCTTAAATCTTCAATTGCCTGAGATACCTTTGCCTTATCCACATCCAGTACATCAGCAGTCTCCTCACATAGTTTATGATATGGATAATATACATGGCCTTTGTCCGTAAGCCCTCCTAAAACATAAAGAAGGCCTGCCTGTATTCTCTTTGGGGAGAGCGGAGAGATTCCGATGCTTGATGCTACCCTATCAGCAGTCTTGAATCCTATGCCATATATATCTATAGCAAGACGATAAGGATCTTGCCGTATTATAGATATGGCCTCTCTGCCATAGGTCTTATATATCCTGATGGCATATGAACCGGATACCTCGTGAGATTGAAGAAAGATCATGACATCCTTTATCTCTTTTTGTTTCTCCCATGCTTCAACAATGCGCTTTGCCCTTATCTTCCCAATGCCCGGCACATCTGTAAGTCGCTTTCTGTGATTCTCTATTATGTCCAGCACATCCATACCAAATGCCTTAACCAAACGCCTGGCCATCTCTTTGCCAATCCCTTTTATCATCCCTGAACTTAAGTATTTTTCAATACCCTGCAACGTGGCTGGTTTGACGGTTGTATATGTATCTGCTTGAAACTGCCTTCCGTATTCTTTGTTGTTGCCCCACATACCCTTTAATCTGATATATTCCCCCGGCTGGACACCGAGCAGGTTACCAACGACTGTTGCAATCCGATCTCCACCTTCTAAGGAAACCTTTACCACACTCCAGCCGTTTTCCTGATTACAATAGACAATCCTCTCAAGGACACCCTCGATCTCTTGATTAGAGCCTGAGATATGATTCATATAAACTCCCATGTCCTTTTCGGACACAACCAAGGATGAAAACATGCCCGGGATGGGAGAACATCCACCCCCAAAAACCGATCCCTGACCCCTGTTTTCATATAAATAACACTATTCACTCTTTACCCTTTCAGAGTCAATATATAACCCTTGTATCACCCGAATCCAGCAGGAAATGTATCTGGTTTACGCCCTCTTTTGACTTTATAAACTGCATCAGTCCCTGGTGGGCATCTTCTTCTATCGGCTCGACCAAGGATATATCCTGACCGTTTTTAGACTTTTTTGTGTGCCATTTTACAATATAGCCAGGTACAATGGCATATCCACACCCTGAAGCACAACAAGAGGTATCCACCACAGCATAACCTACAAAATAGAGTATCTCTCTTTCCGCCATAGGTGGGTAATCGATTCTCTCTTCTTTGGTTATTACATAATGCCCGCCTATGGCTGTTACCTCTTCATTCAAAACAGGATGTTCAAATTCCCTCATGATAATCCTCCCAAATAACAACTTTAACACATTATAGAAGACCTTGGCATCATATATTGTCAAGGAACATGCTCAAAAAAAGTATGGAAATCCTAAAAGGTTTCTTCACAGATGTTTGCCTCAAAAAACCGACACTAAAATTTGGAGCTGAATTTACAAATCCGCAAGATAATCAAGTCGTAGCTGAAAGCGAAGGCAGATTGAATAATTACTCGTCCAGGCAGAGAGCTTATTCCTGCATAAATCCCAGCCTTTGCGGCCCATATTTAGCCTAAAGTTTGGGATTGACATCACCGATGAGTGCTATAGTCTACAGGATATTTATGTATCCTTGACAAAAAGGGCAGACGCAATGGCTTTATTTGATAATATTTTTAGAAAAAAAAAGATTTCCAAAGAAATAACAGAATGCGAGCGCTCTCTAAATAGACGCCCCAATGATCCTATCATCTTAAAGCGACTTGGAGATCTCTATCTTAAAGTAAATAATAAGACTAACGCTGCGGAAGCATATATAACTCTGGGTGATAACTATAAAAACAGAGGCTTCTATCCCAAGGCCATTGCCTTATACAAACAGGCTCAGAAGATCCTTCCCGACTGGAAAGAACCATATGAAAAGCTGGCGGATTTATACAAGATGCAAGGATTTTCCAGGGAGGCGGGCACACAACATGCCAAGCTAGCCGAAATGTTGGAAAAAGCTGGAGACGAGGAAAAGGCCATAGCATATATGCAGATGGCCGCAGAACTTGACCCTGCTCATAAAAAAATAAGCAAAAATGCCCACCTGTTTGATGTACATGAAGAAGCAACGCAGGAAGCTCCTAAGCCAGCCTCCCCAAAACCTCGGGTGCAAGGAGAAAACTTTTTTGATTTAGAGAAAGAATTAGAAAAAGAAATAAGAGAATTATCCATTGATGAATCAAATTTGGATAAGGATGATAACACAGGGATTGACTCTGTATTTAAGGCTATCAAAGAAACCGCTGCAAACGATGGGGGCAATGACCCTTTGTTTTTATATAATATGGGTCTGGCATACAGAGAGACCGGCCTTTTAGATGAAGCCATTGATTCATTCAAAAAGGTTATCGCTACAGGCGAAAAATTGTTTGATACACATATAATGCTTGGTCTTACTCTAAGAGAAAAAAATTTGTTTGAAGAATCTTTGGAGAGCCTAAAGGCAGGGGCGTCCCTTAAGGACATCACCCCTGAGATGAAGGCCAGTATATTGTATGAGATAGCACAGACTTATAAGGCTATGGGAGATACAAACCATGCCCTTATTATACTTAAAGAGATTCAAAAGGAACATAAAGACTTCAAAAATATAGAGATCGAAATGGGAATATTAGACGAGGAAAGCTAAGATGGCAATAATAAATTATGCAAAGAAAGAGATATCAGCAAAGATAGTGTACTATGGCCCATCTTTATGTGGAAAGACTACTAACCTTCAGTATACATATACAAGTATAAAACCTGAACAAAAGGGAAAGCTCGTATCTCTTGCTACAGAGGCAGATCGCACCCTTTTCTTTGATTTCCTTCCTATTGAAGTAGCCAATGTAAGAGGATTTAAGACTAGATTTCATTTTTACACAGTGCCGGGCCAGGTATATTACAACTCTACAAGAAGGGCTGTACTCACAGGTGTTGATGGTCTGGTATTTGTTGCCGATTCCCAAAGAGATAAGATGGAAGAGAACAAAGAAAGTCTTGCCAATATGGAAGAGAACCTTAACTACTACGGCAAAAGTATAAAGACAACCCCTTTAGTATT
>JAYEFR010000184.1:0-2179 GCA_034716155.1 Thermodesulfobacteriota bacterium | reverse complement strand
CGAAAGGGGTATCATAAGAGAGCCATATAGGGAGGGATTGAGGGGCATTTGCCGAGGAGAGATGCAGGGCTTATGATGATACAGTAGGATGGACTAAGAGATGACCAAAGAAGAAGCCCGCCAGGAAGTAGCTGAATTAGTTGCCAGGTATCAAAGCCTCGACGAGAGGAGTATTAGAACATACTCCGAGGCAGATACCCGCCGCACCTTTATAGAACCTCTATTTGAAGCATTAGGTTGGGATGTGTCTGGTAGAGAAGAGGTCACTGAAGAGGAAAGTGTATCCAGGAAACGCGTAGATTATGCCTTCCGCTTGCAAGGCATTCCTAAATTCTTCCTTGAAGCCAAATCACTAAAAGCAGATTTAGAAAATCCTGAATACGCCAAGCAGGCTATTAACTATGCATATCATAAAGGAGCCACCTGGGCAGTATTGACGGACTTCGAAGGCTTAAAAGTATTTAACGCTGAGTGGAGAGAGCCAGTTGTATCCCGTTCCCTATTCTTTGAACTTAAGTATGACGAGTATCTCAACCGTCTTGACTGGCTCTGGTTGCTTTCCCGACCAGCATGCGAGCAGAACCTACTAGATAACAAGGCTCTAGAGCTGTTTAAAAAAACTAAAAAGACCCCTGTGGGGCAGCAGCTTTTTTCCGACCTCGTTTCTTGGCGAGGGATACTTAGTAAATATCTATCAGTATATAACAAGAAGTACCCCAGCCACTTAATAGATGAAGCAGTCCAGCGCATTCTTGACCGGCTAATTTTTATCAGAACCTGCGAGGACAGAGAAATTGAGCCCCCTATTCTACGTCCTTTGCTCCGCCAGTGGGAGAATGGTGCTCAAAAGAACCTGATTCAAGAGCTTAGGCACATCTGGCGTGACTTTGATGAGGGTTATGATAGCCGCTTGTTCCTACCACATCTTGCTGACAAGCTTGAGTGTGAACCAACTCCTTTTAGAGAAGTAATCAGTGGACTCTATGCAACTAGAGATGGCTCCATCGAATACGACTTTAACGCCATTGACGCCGATGTTCTGGGCGGCGTCTACGAGCAATACCTAGAGCACCTCATCAAGAGAGCTGGCAAGGAAGTAGAAGTAATTCCAGCACGAGGTAAGCGTAAAGCCCAGGGTATCTATTACACTCCAAAGTTCGTGGTACGCTACATCGTGGAGAACACGTTGGGCCCAGCACTAGAGGGTAAGCCTCTAAATGAAGTAAGAAAAACCAGAATACTAGACCTTGCTTGTGGTTCAGGCTCTTTTCTGGTAGAAGCCCTTGATTATCTGGGGAAACACTGGAAGCAACAGAAATGGCTACCTCAATCAAGTGCAGAAGCCGATGTCAAACAGAGGGACTTCTTCGATTATGTAACCAGGTTTCAATTCCTCACCCAGAACCTATATGGCGTTGACCTTGATGCTCAGGCAGTTGAGATAGCTCAGCTAAACCTTCTACTGAAAGTCGTAAACCAGAGTCAACGCCTTCCTGACCTCACTAGCAGTATCCGCCAGGGTAATTCCTTGATTTCAGGTACCGAGGAGGAACTCAGAGGTTACTTCGGCGAGAACTGGCAAGAAAAGAAGCCTTTCAACTGGGAACAGGAATTTAAAGACATCATGGCTCAAGGTGGCTTCGATGTGGTGATAGGCAATCCACCATATGTCACGTTAAGAGGAAAACAAGACATGGGTGTAAGCCACACCGACGTCAGGTATCTCTTGGATAATTACCCTTGGTCAGCAGAGTATAAAGTAAATAGCTTTGCCCTATTTATCGAGGCAGCCATCAGGAAGTTAAAAGACGGCGGATGGTTCGGTTTCATTATCCCAAGCACGATATTGACTAACAAATATCTAAAAAGGATTAGAGAATATATGCTAAAGAGTTGTGAGGTTAAGAAGATAGTTGACTTAGGTGGTGAGGTATTCCAAGGGGGGATAGCGGATACAATCATACTCGTGTTGAGAAAACAGAAAGACGCCAAATTGCGAAGGCGTAACTACATCCAGATCATTCATAGCATTGAAGATTTCGCTACTGAGAGATACAGTTCACACCATGTTTTGCAGCAGTCCTACGAGGAAGCAACTGACTTTGTCTTCAATATCTATTTAGATGAGACTATACAAAAGCTTGTTACTAAGATCAAAAGCTTTTCGGACAATTTAGGC
>JAYEFR010000183.1:0-11176 GCA_034716155.1 Thermodesulfobacteriota bacterium | reverse complement strand
GGGAGAGGTATTGATTCGCCGGCATCGAGGGACTCAACGGCAGAAGCAGCCTGGATTATGCTTGGCCTAGGAGAACATAACCCTGATGATTCAAGTAATTTTGGGGCCTGCGCTTTGGCCACTAGCAATAAATACGCCCTGCCAGCCATCCTTGAAGACATTGCAGCCGACGCATTGAATTATAATGAGCATAGGGAGCGCAGCAGCATAGATGTTGCTGATGGGCCGGATTACGGGCTTAGCTACACGAGTGTAAATGACCTTATTTTTTGGTGGGGGATGTCAGCTCCTGCTGCAGGTGCAGTAATCGATGGATCCTTAGGGATAATGGATATGTATGGATTGGATCCAGCCTGGATCTTTAATGAAGAAATTTTCGTTGATATATTACAAACTTTTGCAAAGATGCGAGGTTGTTCCCTCAGTGAGTATTGCGATTTGTTAAGGGATTTCACCCTTGGGGTTTGCCTGGAGACAGTCAACACCTATACATACCGCACGCCATATTACCAGCTTTCAGGCGCACAGGATCATCATAAAGGCATGAATGGCCTGCAGGAGCATATATGGCAGGCTACCATAGACTCAAATGCTATTGTTTACACAAGTTCTCCTGGTGGTATAAGCGTACAGGAGTTTACAGGTGGGTGGATGCCTCGTGCAACCTTGTACAAGAATGTTGGAGTTATTCAATACGACCGTGGGTGTCATCTTCCTGAGGTAGAAATTCTATGTCTGTTGTTGGGCGGTAAAATGTATACACATGCTTACTTTCCCTGCTGGGCTTTTGATGAGGTTACACAGTCCGGCAAGTGGACATTTGGGCGCAAGGCTGATAGTTATATAGCGCTGTATTCTAATAATCCCACCATGTGGAAGAGTGATTACGAACTCTTCTCTTTCGGGAAAAAGAACGTCTGGATTGTTGAGTTAGGATGTGAAGCCGATAATGAATCCTTTACCCAGTTCCAAGAAGAAGATATTTTAGATGCAATGGTTGAGGTATCTAAAACCAATCTGGGTTATGATGTGCTTTATGAATCCCCTTCCCGGGGTATGGTAAGTGTATCATGGGATGGACCGCTTAAAGTAGATGATGAGGAGATCGATCTTGGACCCTACTCTCGGTTTAGCAATAAATATTGCCAGCAGGATTTCGGGACAGCCAAGACAATTATTGAGTTCGATTCGCAACGTTTCGTGCTGGACTTCGATAATATCACAAGATGCTATTGGAGGTAGTTGAATATGTAATCTACCTTTAACCTTTCAGTGAAGCATGAAGATCTAAGGCACAAAGATTCCTTGTTAAGTTTTGACTTGACAGTATATTATCTGACTGTATAGTTTACAAAGAGTTTATGTCATGGTTGAGAAAAAAAGTAAACATAAGAAGGCATGGGAAGCTTTTGTTAAAGAGGGCATTCTTAAGGCTGCGGTAAAGGTGCTGAGTACCCATGGTCTTCATGGTCTTACGATGGATAAGGTAGCCATGGAAGCAGGGGTGGCTAAGGGAACCCTTTACGCCTATTTCAAAGATAAGAAGAAGCTTGTTAAGTCCGCTGTGGAAGCTACTTTAGATCCACTGGTGACAGAACTCCTGACATTATTAGATGGCGATCTCTTACCGGACAAGAAGCTTGAAGAATTTGCCACCTGTTACCTGAGCTATTTCGACGCAAATAAAGATTTTTTCCGTGTATTTCTTTACGAACACCGACATGAACAACCTCAAAGAAGACGTTACAGAAGTAGTCGGTACCTGACTTTTATAGAAAAGATAGCCAGGGTAGTGGATGATGGTGTGAAGGCGGGGCTATTCCGGCCTTTAGACCCCTTGAAGGTAGCCAGTCTGTTCATTGAAGCGAACATCGCTATAGTCATTCATCGCCTCTGGCACAATATATCGGGGCATATCGAGGATGATGCGGGGTTTTTTACTGAAGTGTTTTTCAAAGGTATAGCTACGGGGCAGGCTCCCCACACATCTCAAGAGTGCTTGAAAAAGGGAGATTGAGTTTGATGGGAGCAGGTATGATTATGACTAGTCCGGATTTACGATGGAATGTTTTTAAAAGGTGTAGGTAGATAAAGAAAAGAGGGCGGGTAAGTAATGAAAAAGATGTCTATTTTGTTAGGAATTTTGTTTTTTTTGGGTTCACTTGCTTCAATAGTTAAGGCCGGTGAAGTATTGACTTTGAATGAGAGCATTAAGATAGCCTTAGACAAGAGTTTATCTGTGCATTCAGCTAAAGAAGAGGTGAAAAGAAAGGAATTTGAAAGACGCTCTGCTAGAACTGATTTTTTCCCAAAATTATCCACAAGTTATTCCTATACACGCATTGATAAGGATACCATCCATGATGCCAAATATATTACCTATCCATACAATCCACTTACTGACAGTCATTTACCAAAGCAAGTATCTCCCCTTGATCAAGATACCTTTGATCTTAACCTGACAGCCATTCAACCTCTATTCACTGGATGGAGTCTTACCACAGCCCATAAGTTGGCCTCCTTGGGTGTAGATATAGCCAAGATCCAGAAGGAAAGCGTGATTCAGAATCTAGTGTTGAATGTCAAGACAGCCTATTTTGGGATATTGAAAGCGGACAATCTTGAAGATGTGGCCAGGCAGGCGGTAGAACAATTGGAAGCCCATTTAAAGGTATCTCAGGCATTTTATGATGAGGGTGTCATTTCCAAGAACAAGTTGCTGGAGACAGAGGTTTGGCTTGCCCAGGCAAGACAGAATTTGATAAGGGCAACACGTAGCGCAGAGATTGTCAGGTCTCGATTTAACAATCTGCTCAGGCGCGGACTTGATCAGAGGGTGGAGATTGAGGACATTTTAGATTATCATCCCATCACACTCACGCTTAGCCAGTGCATGGAAAGGGCAGAGCTGAATCGTCCAGAGGTAAAAGAGGCATCTTTAAGTATTGCTTCTGCTGAAAAGGCTGTGAAATTGGGCAGGAGCAGTTATTACCCCTCAATAAACCTGATTGGAAACTATGAGAGGAAGACTGACGAGGCCAATCTGGATCCTGACCCAGGAGAAGACCCTGATAACTGGACTGTAACCGCAGAGGCCAGGTGGACCTTCTGGGAGTGGGGAAAGACGCATTATAATGTCTCTGCTGCCAAGGTCAATGTAGTAAAGGCAAAAGATCTTTTAATGGAGATCAAGGATGGGATTAACTTGGAAGTGAAGGATGCCTACCTATACTTGAGAGAGGCAGAGAAAAACATCCAGGTGGCAAAGACAGCAGTAGCTCAGGCTCAGGAAAATTTCAGGATGAATGAGGAGATGTATAAACAGCAGGTAGCAACCTCAACCGATGTCTTAGATGCCCAGACCCTTCTAACCCAGGCGCAGACAAACCATTTCAATGCGCTAAGTGAATACAATATTGCCGTGGCCCGACTTGAAAGGGCTATGGGCGAAGATATGCAAAAGTGAGGGAAAGATGAAGAGATATCTTACAAGACTGATATGGATCGCAGTTATAATTGTTGTGGGATTTGTTGTGTATCGTGCATTTATAACCACCAAGAAGGGTGAGGATGTAAAGGAAAAAAAGGCCATACCCGTTGTCATTGCCTCGGTAAGTTCGGATTCAATAAGTGAACTTCTCGAAATCTCAGGCGAGATCAAAGCGAACAAGAGTGTGGTTATAACCTCAAAGGTCCCAGGCCGGCTGGAGCAATTGCAAACCAGGTCTTCTGCAGGTAAGACCATAGAGGTAAAGGAGGGCCTCAGGGTAAAAAAAGACCAGAAGATTGCCATTATTGATCATGACCAATATCTGGCACAGGTCAGAAGGGCTGAGGCTGCGCTTTCTGTAGCAAAAGCAAATCTTGATGCTGCAAAGGTTACCTTGGAGGATGCAAGGAAGGAGAAGGACAGATGGGTCAATCTCGCTGAAAAAGGGTTTGCAACTGAGCAAAAGCGCGATACTACCCTGGCAAATTATGATAGGGCTGTAGCGGCAAGGGCCCTGGCAGAAGCAGGCGTCAGTGAGGCCCAGGCAGTCCTGGATCTGGCCAGGATTCAGTTTAGGGAATCCACCATAGTCTCTCCGCTCACCGGTGTGGTGACTAAAAAACACATTGATGAGGGGAATATGATAGGAACGAGTACTCCTATTGTGACTATTGAGGATATTCAAACAATCAAGGTTGTAGTGGGTGTGCCTGAGCGTTATTTAAAAAAGATTAAGCCTGGTGAGACTCGTGCATACATCAAGGTAGATGCCTTTCCTGATAAAGATTTTTCAGCAACAGTAGAGGATATTTACCCTGCAGTAGATAGGCAGACGCGTACGGTTCAGATCGAGCTCAAGGTGGCAAACGAGGAGAATTTTTTAAGGCCAGGGATGTATGCCCGGATCGTCTTTACCCTGGCACATAAAGCTGAGACAATAGTGGTTCCTTGCGATACAGTCTTAGGCCATGAGGGAAAAAAGAGATACGTGTATGTAATAAAAAGTTCTGTAGCTCATAAGGTGCCAGTCAAGCTCGGCCTAAAACAAGGGGAGTTCGTAGAAGTTGCGGAAGGACTTAAACCAGGAGATAAGTTGGTTATAAATGGGATGAATTACCTCAAAGACGGGGATGCAGTGGAGGTAGTAGAAGGGGAAGGGGAAAAATGAAGCTGCCTGAATTTGGAGTTAAAAAACCTGTCACCACTATGATGATCTTTATTGCTATGGTTGTTTTGGGGTTTGTGGCGCTTCCTATGCTGGGCCTGGACTTGATGCCAGACATCGAGATCCCGTCTGTTTCTGTGATAACTACCTATAAAGGGGCCGGGCCCCAGGAGGTGGAGACCAGGATAACAGAACCGGTTGAAGAGATGGTTAGTACAGTACCGAAACTGGACGAACTGAAATCCGTCTCTTTGGAAGGCCTTTCTGTGGTAACTGCAAAGTTCAAGTGGGGGGTGGATTTAGAAGAGGCGACTAGTGATGTACGAGACAAGGTGGATATAGTTAAAAAGAAACTTCCGGATGCAGCGGATGACCCCATCCTCTTTAAGTTTGATCTGGCCATGTTTCCAGTCGTTATTATCGGTGTCAGTGCAACTGAAAGCTGGGAGAAGCTGGAACATATCGTGGATAAGGATATCTGTGATCCCTTAAAGAGGATTCCAGGCGTGGCTACAGCTACCTACCGTGGCGGGATGAAACGCCAGATCAATGTTGAACTCGACCGTACAAGGCTAGAGGCCTATGGGCTTACTCCCACCCATGTAATCAATGCTTTAGCCTTGCAAAACCTAAGCAACCCGGGCGGCCATCTGAAATCAGGCCACATGGATTATCTGGTCAGGACCCCGGAGGAGTTTTCCTCTCCAGATGAGATTTCTCAGGTGGTTATTGCTTATCATAATGGGACCCCGGTTCATGTCAGTGACCTTGCCAGGGTGTATGATGGATTTGCAGAGAAGACACACGATGTCCTTATTAACGGCAAAAAAGGCATGATTGTCATGGTGCAGAAACAATCAGGGGAAAATACCGTCATGGCGGCAAAAAGGGTAAGGGCCGCGCTTAAAGATATCAAGAAGAACCTGCCCCCGGATGTGAAGATGAAGATAGTTATCGATTCCTCAGACTTTATCCAAAAGTCCATAAATAATCTTCGTGATACTATTATCTGGGCATGTATCTTTGTCTTTCTGGTTGTGATTTTTTTTCTCAGGAATCTCAAGGCGAGCCTGATTGTTGCAGCGTCAATTCCTACCTCTTTGGTGATTACCTTCTTGCTGATGTATTTTATGGGCTACACCATCAATCAGATCACCCTGTCTTCTCTTGCTATTGCAGTAGGGATGGTGGTTAATAACGCTATCATCGTCCTCGATAATATTCACCGGCACAGGGAACGTGGGCAGAAGGCAAATGAGGGCGCAATATTTGGTGCAAACGAGATGGGTACCCCGGTAATTGCGTCAACACTTACTACCATGGCCATCTTTGTGCCGATAGTATTTATAGGCGGGATCACATCGATTATGTTTACTGCCCTGGCAGTCGTGGTGTCTATTTCTCTCTTGGCATCTCTTATTACCTCTCTTATGCTGGTCCCTATGCTATGCTCAAAATTTCTGGACGTGGCTGAAGAGCATACAAGCAAGACCTTTATAGCAAGCGAGAAGATATTCACATCCCTTGAAGATGGCTACTCAAGGTGGCTGGGTTCGGCTCTTTCCAACCGAAAGACAGTAGTTGTTGGTGCAGGCCTGCTACTGGTCTTAACATTTGCTGTAGTACCACTTGTCGGAAGTGAATTCATGCCTGAACAGGATCAGAGCCGGATCAGTGCAAATGTAGAACTTCCTATCGGTACGCGCTTTGAAAAGACAGGTGAGGCCTGCGAAAGGATCAACCAGATCCTTGAGAAAGATGTACCAGAGCTTTACACCTACTATGATCGGTGGGGGGTTGGAGAGATGGGTATCGGCACTATCCTGGGTTATGAAGAGGCCTCCAATACTGGAAATATTACCGCAAGACTGGTACACAAGGATGAAAGAAACGCATCCCCCAAGCAGATCATCGAGCGTATTCGGCCCATGGTTGAGAGGATCCCTGGTGCTGAGGTAAGATTCAGTGTCGAGGACCCATTAGGCGGCATCATGTTTGGAGGAGGGAAATCCCTTAGCATAGATCTTTACGGACACGACCTTGATGATTCCATGAATTATGCTGGGGCAGTAAAGACAGCGCTTTTGAATATAGAGGGCGTAAAGGATGTAGAGATAAGCCGGAAACAGACCAAGCCTGAGCTGCAGGTGATAATTGACAGGGAAAAGGCCTCTGCACTCGGCCTTAATGTAACTGATATCGCAAAGACCGTGGAGATCTTTTTCAGCGGGAATACGGATGTGAAATACCGTGAAGGTGGCGATGAGTATGATATTGAAGTTCGCCTGCGGCCAGAGGATCGAATAAAGGTCGAGGATCTCAGGGATGTCTTTATCAATACAAGTAGCGGACGAAAGATCCCCCTTTCCAATATCGCTTATATAAAGATGGGCCGTGGCCCTACCAAGATCGAAAGAAATGATCAAGAGCGGATTGTCACTGTTTCTGGCGACATCTACGGCCGGGATCTAGGCAGCGTTGTTGCCGATGCAAACGAGGCCTTGGAAAGACTTCCTAAGCCGCCTGGTTTTTCATACAAATTTTCTGGTGCCCAGAAGGAAAAGGTCGAGGCATTTCGTCTTCTCATCATGGCAGCCATCCTTGGCATGATACTCGTTTACATGGTCATGGCCTCCCAGTTCGAATCCTTAAGGGACCCTTTTATCATCTTCCTATCCATTCCTTTCGGGTTAATAGGTGTGATATGGATCCTTGCCATTACAGGCCAGAGAGTATCTGTAATGTCTTTTATCGGTCTTATTATGCTGATCGGCATTGTGGTAAATAACGGCATTGTGCTTATCAGTTATATAGGTATTCTGCGCCAGCGTGGTAAGTCTGTCAGGGATGCGGTAATGGAGGGCGGGCGCGCAAGGCTGAGGCCTGTGCTAGCTACGACCCTCACCACGATCTTGGCCATGACGCCTTTAGCCTTGTCCCGCGGGGAAGGGTCAGAGGCATGGGTGCCTATGGCCTTGACTGTTATCGGTGGGCTTGCAGTGTCAACTGTAGTTACCTTGATCTTCATGCCCACGCTATACAGTATATTTGAGGATTGGCAAAATATAATGAGCCAGTTTAATGGAAAGGAAAGACCATGAAGATTGTGATGATTGTCCATAATGTGGCCGTTGGTGAAGAAATAGATGAGCTTCTTGAAGGTCTCGGGGTGAGGTGCTATACCAAGATTCCTAATGCCCTAGGACGCGGGGAGTTGAGCGAGCCGCATTTGGATACAGAGGTCTGGCCAGGTGTCAATGTGATTACACTTGTGGCCGTGGAAGATGATAAGGCGGGCAAAATAATGGATGGGATACGAGAATTGAGAAAGACACTCGGAAGAGAAGGGGTAAAGGGTTTTCTTATTCCTTTAGAGGAGATGACCTGACTAAATTCAAAAGTAGGGCCCGTTTCCCTAAACGGGCCGATAAAGGCTTATTCACCGCAAAGACGCAAAGGCCGCTGAGAAGATATTTTTTTAATTTGCCGGGAGATATCGGCAAATTAAAATCATCAGCCACTTCGTGACAAGGTGATCTCGCTGCTTCATTAGTAATAAACATAAAAATCCTTACAAAAGGTAATTGAAGCACTTCCTTTAGGGATCAGTTATTTTATCCAATCGTCGTCTCCCGATTGGATAAAAAAGAAAACTTTGCGTTCTTTGCGTCTCTGCGGTGAACCATTTTAAGCTGAATACTGACCGCTGAAAGCTGATTGCTATTTTCATATAAATTTTTTTGTTGACAAGAATATTTATATATGTTTCTATCGATAGAAACATGATTATGGACAAGGGCGACATACATGAGTTGGCAGAAGTGTTGAGCCGTATTAGGGATAAGGAGCTTATGGCCCGATTCCTTGAAGAGCTTTTCACCCCGGCAGAGATAGGGACCTTTAGCTTGCGTTGGGAGCTTGTGAGTCTCCTGAATAAAGGAACGTCTCAAAGAGAGATTTCAAAGCGGCTTGGCATAAGTCTGTGCAAGATAACAAGGGGCTCAAGAGAACTAAAGAAAGGTGGCTCTGCTTTAAAAGAGGTTATAAGAAGATATACCGAATAAGACTAAAAAATCATAAGAAAGGAGGATGAGATGGATAAGAGAACAAAGTTTGTACTTGATGAAGAGGAGATACCGAGATACTGGTATAATATTCAGGCGGATCTGCCCGAGCCACTGCCACCTGTTTTGCATCCAGGTACAGGAGAGCCGATAACCCCTGATGATCTGGCCCCTCTATTCCCTATGGAATTAATCAAGCAAGAGGTAAGCACCGAGCGCTGGATTGAAGTCCCTGAGGAAGTGAGAGATATTTATCGCATGTGGAGGCCCACTACTCTATTTCGTGCCCATAGATTGGAGAAGGCCCTGGATACACCGGCCAAGATCTTTTACAATTATGAAGGGACAAGCCCTCCTGGGAGTCACAAGCCTAATACGGCAGTAGCTCAGGCCTATTATAACAAACAAGAGGGTATCAAGCGGATTGCCACTGAGACAGGAGCCGGACAATGGGGGAGTGCCCTGTCTTTTGGTGGTGCGTGCTTTGGCCTTGAGATTAAGGTCTATATGGTCAGGATCAGCTATGACCAGAAACCTTACCGTCGCATCATGATGGAGGCTTGGGGGGGCAAGTGTGTGCCAAGCCCCAGCCCTGATACCAAGGCAGGTCGAGATATGCTGGCGAAAGACCCTGATTGTCCTGGCAGCCTGGGTCTTGCTATCAGCGAGGCAGTAGAGGATGCTGTGTCCCGTGACGATACTCACTATGCCTTAGGCAGTGTGCTCAACCATGTTTTGCTGCATCAGACCGTCATTGGTTTAGAGGCAAAAAAGCAGATGGAGAAGGCGGATGCCTATCCGGATATCATTATCGGCTGCATTGGTGGTGGCTCAAACTTTGCCGGGCTGTATCTACCCTTTGTCAAGGATAAGATTGACGGGACAAAGCCGGATCTTCGCATCATCAATGTAGAGCCGGCAAGCTGTCCTACTGTGACCAAGGGACCATATGCCTATGACTTTGGCGATGAAGCAGGGCTCACTCCATTGATTAAAATGAATACCTTGGGGCATGGCTTTATTCCGCCCCCGGTCCATGCAGGGGGGCTGCGCTATCATGGGATGGCATCTATCATATCCCATCTACATAGGCTAGGACTCGTTGAAGCCAGGGCCGAGCACCAGCTTGGCACCTTTAAAGCCGGGGTAACCTTTGCCCGCACCGAGGGTATTATCAGCGCCCCAGAGCCAATGCATGCGATTAAGGTGGTTATCGACGAGGCCCTTAAGTGCAAGGAGACTGGTGAGGCAAAGACCATCCTGCTGGCTCATAGTGGACATGGACATGTCGATATGGCAGCATACGATGCCTACTTCAGTGGCAAACTTAGGGACTACGAATATCCTAAGGATAAGATAGATGAGTCATTGGAGCAACTGCCCAAGGTGTCTATCAAATAGTAAAGAGTAATTGTAAATGATAGACGGTAGCCATGATGATCATAAGATTAGGTGCCCCAGGTTAGGGCACCTAATCCCTTTTGAATACTGTAGAAAGATGAATAGCGATTTACCCTGCCCAAAAATTTTTGACTGTTGGCATGAGTATATGGATATCCGTAGTTTTATAGCAGATAATTATACACCAGATGAGATAAATACCTTTATGGAACCGCCGAAGCCCAAGATAAATCACATACTTGAATTGATGGAGAAGATAAAGAATCAAAAGGGTTGAATGGTATATGTAAGTGTATTCACAATACCAGGGATCTGAGACGAATTCAGTCCTAAGATACACAGGCTTCCTTCAAGTATGGATGGATCGATATAGCTTAAATTCAGGCCTGCCTGGAACCTATTCATTATAAGATTAGCTACATATACTAAGTGTACCAGCTCTTTATTTGTTTCAGCTATGTCAGGTATATGGTGGAAAGATATCGCATCTATTATAGTCTTAGGAAGGTTCCAGTTTTTCGCGAGGAGTTCTCCTGTTTTGGTATGATCTGTATTAAAGATATTTTTTTCTACAATGGAAGAGTCCTTGCCCTCTTCTTGGATCTGACGATAGAATAGGGGTTGTATATTCGCTATGTATTGGTCCAGGACCACCTTTCCAATATCATGAAGTAGGCCTGCTGTATATGCGACATCAGGTGAAAGCATACCACTTAACCGTGCCAGTTTTTCACATAACCTTGCTGTGCCTAGTGCATGCTGATATAGTCCACCTTTGCACAGGGAATATCCCTCCCCGAACTGAGAGAAAAATTCCTCTGACCCTGCTGATGCATTTAGTTTTAAGATGGTTTTTTTGCCCAGGTATATAAGTGCATGATCGATAGATGTTATCTCTGTCATGGGGTTTACATACGAGGAATTGCATAATCTTAATATCTTTGCACTAATGACCTGGTCCTTTTTGATCTCATTTGCTACTGCGCTAATATCATAGTCCTGGTCATCTAACATCTTGGCGATCTTTATAGCAATTTGAGGTATGGGCCGCACATA
>JAYEFR010000182.1:0-11188 GCA_034716155.1 Thermodesulfobacteriota bacterium | reverse complement strand
TCCCATCCGGGTGGATTATTCGTTGTGTCCTGTTCCACTCCCTGCCTGACGATTTTCGCTTGGGCTATCTGTAGACCCGCATGCATTTTCCAGCATCCTGTATTTTTTCCGAAAAAATGTCGACCACCCTCAGCCTCTTCAATTTTATTCCAGCTATAAGCCCCCTTGCCCTGGTGCGAAAAACGCTATATGTAGCGCCTGTGGATTCGTGGAGCACCTTATAGCGTGACTTACTGTTTGAGTTTAGGCTTATGTCGAATATTCAGTTATGATATGTGTACTTGACTCTCTACACTTTAAAGAGAAAGATTTGGTTTATGGAAGAAGAGGGCATAATTAAAAACGCTTTGGAGGCAACTGAGAAAGGAAGGAATTAATGTTAAAGAGCAACCCTTTTGAAGATGTCTTAGACAATTTTGTTGATGCTATCGTTATTACTGACATTGACGGGGAGATAATTAAATGGAATGTAGGGGCAAGATTGATATTCGGCTACGATGCATGCGAGGTAATAGGGGAAAATATCAGTATAATCTTTTGTGATGCGAAAGAAAAAGATGAGGTATATAGTCAGATAATCTCGGATGGTTCTGTGCGAAATCGTGTTGTAAAAATGAAGAGTAAGATAAATATGGACCTAGGTGGACTACTGTCATTAAGTGTTTTTGAGACTGGTGGCACTACCAAAGGTATAATAAATATTATTAAAGATATAACACAAGTCTTAAAACAGGCCGAGGAGACAAAGCGCCTTAATAGATATTTTGAGAATTTTATAGAAGAAGCGCCAATAGGCATAATCCTTGTTGATAATAATGAAAGGATAATCCGTCTTAATAAAAAACAAGAAGAAAACTCTCGAATAAAAAGAGAACATGCCCTGGGTCGTTCTATAAAATCAGTATTTAAAAATACTTATAAGAATGAAAATGTGCGTAGGGCTCATGAAGCATTGATTAGATGTGAGCTAAAACAAGTATCTATATTGCTGGATCACTATCTTCCTCAATTTTATAATGAGGAAATGACATTTAGACTTCAGGGGTGTTCGCTTGGAAAGGGTATGGGCTATGCTATATTTTGTGAGATAGAAAAGGAACTTTATGGGGCAAAGCGTAGTATTGAGAAAACAGGAGAGGAACTTCGGCAATCCCAAAAATACCTTTCAGCCCTTCTTGATGCATCTCCCAATATAGTAATCTCAGTAGATAGTAAACATAGGATTTTGAGCTTTAATAAAACAGCCGAGGTGTTGCTAGGCCTTCCTGCTGAAGATGCATACAATACAGTTGTTGATAGATTCTTCCCTGAAGGCGAAATAGATGCATTGCATAGCGCTATATCTTCACCTACTCTATGGTACGGTACATTGCCTATATTAAGGAGGGATAAATCGAGTTTCCAGATAGAACTCTATAGCACCAAGATCATTGATGATAAGACTAAAAAAGAGATAGCTACGCTTTTAATCGGGAAGGATATCGAGGAGACAAAACAGCTCAGGCATAGTCTGATTCAATCTCAAAAGATGAGTTTTCTTGGTGAAATAATGGGAGGGCTGGCTCATCAAATAAATAACCCACTCGTTGGTATAGTAAATATTGCTGATGTCGTGCTAAAGAAGATGGATCCTAAGAGTGAACTTTACAATTATGTGAAGATGATGTGGGAGGCTGGCAATTCCTGCAAAGAGATTGTTTCTAGACTTCTGAGATTTTCCAGAAAGGCTGAGAAAGACGCTTATACTGTTTTGGATGTATGGGATGTATTAAACTCTACCCTTGACATTGTTACTATGCAAACCCCCTTTAAGGAGATCAGAATAAAAAGAGATTTTAATAAGGTTCTTCCTATTAAAGGCGACCTAGTCCTTTTACAGCAGGCATTTATAAATATCCTTTGGAATGCAGCCCAAGCCATGGATGGTAAAGGCACTATTGAGATAGGGTGCTCAGTCGCAGATGGAATTAATCGTGAGGTAATAATAGCTATCAAGGATAAGGGTAAAGGTATCTTGGAGGAGAACCTCCCAAGGATATTTGAACCATTTTTTACTACAAAAGAAGCAGATAAAGGCATTGGGCTTGGATTGACCCTTTCGTTTTGGATAATTAAAGACCATAATGGCAGGATTGAGGTGGATTCTACGCCAGGGTTAGGGTCTACCTTTAAAATTTTTCTGCCAATAACAAGATGTTAACAAGGTATTATTATGCATAAAGATACAAAGATCCTTGTAGTAGATGATGAAGAATATACCAGACAATATTTTAAGGCAATACTCTCTGATGAAGGTTACCATGCAATCCTTGCCGAAAATGGGAAAAAAGCTCTCGATTTGTGGTCTAAAGATACCTTTGATCTTATTATTCTGGATATAAGGATGCCTGGCTTAAATGGCATAGAAGTATTAAAAAAAATAAGAGATATTGAGAAAGATACCATGATTATCATGATATCTGCCTATGGTGATATAGATAGCGTGATTGAGACTATGCGCCTTGGTGCCAATGATTTTTTCCTAAAGCCCTTTTCTAGTATGGAAAAGATAAAGGTCGATATAAAAAACTGTCTTGAAAAAAGAAGACTCATTATAGAAAACTATCAATTAAGACAGCAAGTTAAGTACAATGCAAATCTTTGTAATATAATATATAAGAGCAAGGCTATGGCAGATGTTATTGAACTTGCATCACGAACAGCAACCCTTGATAGCCCTGTATTGATTGAAGGTGAGACAGGCACAGGGAAAGAACTTATTGCCAGATACATACATATGAATAGCAGCAGAGGAGATCTGCCTTTCTTTGCAATAAATTGTGGAGCTATTCCTGAGGGCTTACTGGAAACCACGCTTTTTGGCCATGATAAGGGTGCCTTTACAGGGGCAACCACGGCGACAAAGGGATATTTTGAGGCTGTTCACGGAGGGACTGTCTTTTTGGATGAGATAAGCGAAACATCTTCTTCCTTCCAGGTAAAATTGCTTAGGGTCATACAGGAATCTGAGATCAGGCATGTTGGTAGTAATAAGACAATCCATGTCAACTTTAGGCTCATATCAGCTACAAATAAAGATCTTTTAAGCCTAGTTAACAAGGAGGCTTTCAGAAAGGATCTGTTTTATCGTATAAATGTGATAAAAATTTTAATTCCGCCTTTAAGGCAACGGTCTGATGATATTCCTATGTTACTCAACCATTTTATGAGAACTGAGTGCAAAAAACACGGGTTGACACCAAAGACATTCTCGCCTGAAGCCCTTTCTGTACTTAAATTGGCCACATGGGATGGCAATGTAAGAGAACTACAGAATTTGGTGGAGCGTATAATAGCATTTTCCGCCAATGATGTTATAGACCTGGATTCCCTACCTTCAGAGTATAGAGCCTCTAGGGAAAATACTTCTCCAACCATCAGTTCATTACAATATGATATTGCAAAAAAAGAGTTTGAACATAGATACCTGAAAACCTTGTTTTCATATACAAAAAACAATCTCAAAAAGGCATCCACGATATCAGGCCTTAATCTCTCAACATTATATAGAAAGAAGAATCGACACCTAGATTGATTTTCGCATGTTTGCAAATATTAGAACACCTTGTAAAGATTCAATAAATGCAAACGGCACGTGCCTTTTCTAAGTTTTACCTTTGCATTTATGCAAAAAATGGTTTTTTATACTGGATAATATAATTTTTAAAGGTGCTTTAACTAGTTTATAATAAAGGGGATTTCACCTGGGGACACAATATGGCATATCTTTTGCTTCATTTTTTACTTTACTGTAAGTGTAAGGGTTAAATAAATTATTATAAAGGAGGTTTGAGATGGCTGTATTTAAGGATACTGATTTTTTGTATGAAGCATTGGGGAGTTTTTGGCAGGAACTTGCAAAAAGAGATGAGTTTATAATACCTCTCAGCAAGGCTGACCTGGTTATTAAGTTTGAAATATCTGACCCGCCTGCCACTATCTGGGTCTCCCCTGATGGGGTCAGTTTGGGGACTCAGGATATAAAGCCAGATATAACTATGAAACTCTCCGGTGATTCCTGCCATGCTTTCTGGACAAAGAAGTTGAGCTTGCCTGTTGCCCTTGCGAAAAGGAAGATAAAGGCGAGAGGTAATATTGCCAAGGTAATGAAGCTCCTACCTGTTGTGAAGCCAGCATTTGCTTTATATCCAGATCATATGGCAAAGTTCGGGCTATGAGGCAAGTAATTGGAATAATTCGTTAAATACAAAACAATTAAATTAAAGGGGGTGAAGAAAATGGGTGAAGACTTTGTCTCAGGATTATTCTCTTACGAGATGGAGGAGAAGTATGAAAAGATGCCGGATCTTAAGGTGATCACCTTTGAAAACGGGGAATATGCAGATGAACCTATTACATATGCTGACATCTTTTTAAATGGATGCAAATTGGCCAAGGCATTAAAGGACTTGGGTATAGGAAAAGGCGATAAGTTCAGTTTGGTAATGCGTAATCACCCAGAGTTCTTGTATTCCATGCTGGCAGCATCTTTTACTGGGGCAGTAGTAGTCCCCATAGACCCAAGGGCCAAAGGCGGTAAGTTAAGTTATCAGCTCAACGATTCAGGTTCAAAAGGGGTGATATTTTCTAATGAATTTATGGAAGAGATGGAAAGGACTCTAAAGGATATCTCAGGGCTCAAGGTGATAGGTGTGGCATACAAGGAAGGATATGATGCCCCATATACAGATAAGTATCCAAGTGTTAATGAGATCCTTAGTGGACCCGAGGTTCCACCACCTGACGATAGGAACAAGGATATAAAGGCACCTTTTGAAATAATATACACATCTGGCACCACAGGCAATCCCAAGGGGGTAGCCATAAAAGGTGACAGGATGCCTATGTTTAAAACCTTATCCCAATTTATATGGCAGTATACAGAAAATGATGTGCTATATACAGGGCTCTCTCTTACCCACGGAAATGCCCAGGCAGTTACGTTGACCCCTGCCATTACACTTGGAATACCTGCCGTAATAAGCCGAAGATTCACAAAGAGTAGGATATGGGATATATGCAGGAAGTATGGTGCTACTACGTTTTCCTTGCTTGGAGGCATGATGATGGGGATCTATAGTGAACACAGAAAGCCCAAAGATGCTGATAACCCTGTAAGGTTAGTTATAAGTGCAGGCACTCCAATCCCTATATGGAAAGAGTTCGAAGAGCGTTTTAATGTAAAGATACATGAGTGGTATGGGGCTGTTGAAGGCGGTTTTGCTCACAATCCTCCTGGAGCAGGGCCTATGGGATCATTTGGTAAACCCCTGGATGGTATCCTTGAAATGAAGGTTGTACTTGAAGATGATGCAGAGTGCAAACCAGGAGAGATTGGCGAACTCATATTCAGGCCTGTTCAAGGAGAGGTAGAGGTCGAATATCACGGCAAGAAAAAGGCATCAGAACAGAAGACAAGGGGTGGTTGGCTTAGGTCTGGGGATATGTGCCATGCAGATGAGGATGGATGGTTTTATTTTGACTTCAGAAAAGGTGGTGGTCTAAGACGACAAGGTGATTTCATCCAGCCGGAATATATAGAAAAGGTCTTAGTTGAGCAACCAGAGATAACAGATGTATGTGTATATGGTATACCAGCGGCCTCTGGTGCACCAGGAGAGAGCGATATTGTTGGTGCGATTGTGTTAGTAGAAGGTAAAGAGATTGATCCGAAAAAGATATTTAAGGCGCTCTCGGAGAGCCTGGAAAGCAATGCCATACCTTCTTATCTTCAGGTTGTAGATGAGATACCAAAGAGTGCATCTCAGAAGAATTTGGATAGGGTCTTAAAAGATGAGTTCAGAAAGGATGCACCGAATGTATTTAATTTTTCTGATTTCAAATAATGATGAATTCGCAAAAAGTCGTAACAACTTGTCATTTCGAGCAAAGCGAGAAATCTTTATTCCATAACATGCTGAAAAGACAAGATTTCTCCCTGATATTCGAAATGACACATACACTGAATCCGACTTTTTGCGAAACTATCGAATAATAAAATAGAATGGAAGAGGAGGTTATATGATGGCATATGATTATTTGGATTTAAACTCAGTAAATCTGGAATTAACAGAAGAGCATGAGGCCTTAAAACAGACACTAAGAAAATTTGCAATGGATAACCTAAGGCCTGCCGCCATAGAGCTCGACAAAATGAGCCCGGAGGAGGTGATTAAGGAAGGTTCTTTATTTTGGCAAAATATGAAAAAGATGCATAAGTTGGGCTATCACACTGCACTTATCCCGGAAGAGCTTGGAGGTATAGGCCTTGACCCTATTGCCTTGCATATATTATTTGAGGAGTTTGCCTATGCCAGTATAGGGTTTGCGGTTGCCCTGGGAGTAGATTTCTTTCCTTCATACATGTCTGCCTTGATAATCGCTGAGTATCCAGAGCTTGAAGATATGATAATCAGGCCCTTTGCTAATGATATGGAATGTAAGTTTACCGGATGTTGGGCAATAACAGAACCTGCTCATGGATCTGACATCCTTATGTCAGGTACACCCTATTTCCGTGATCCAAAGGTAACCCAGCAACTTGTTGGTAAAAAGGAAGGGGATGCATGGGTATTGAATGGCCAGAAGTCAGCATGGGTTTCATGTGGTCCAACAGCTGCTCAGGCTTCATTGTTTTTCGGTATTGATCCATCTATGGGTATGGCAGGTGGTGCAATAGCAATAGTTGATCTTGATCAAAAAGGTGTATCACGGGGCAAGCCGCTGGATAAATTTGGCCAGAGGGAACTCCCGCAGGGTGAGATATTCTTTGACAATGTAGAGGTACCTGAAAACCGTATACTTTGTGACCAGGAGGCATATGAAGAGATGAGCTCTTTAGTCCTGGGTGTAGCCAATGCTGGTATGGCCACATATGGCCTAGGTGCTGCACGCGCTGCATTTGAAGAGGCACTCACATATTCAAAAGAAAGGGTTCAAGGGGGCAAACCACTATGTGAGCATCAGGATGTCCAGAAGAAGCTTGCCAACATGTTTCTAAAGGTGGAGGCTGCCAGACAGATGTCAAGGTCGGTCATGAACTATAATCTGACCTGTTTCCCACCTCTTACTGGATACTCCATAGCATCAAAGGTATTTTGCACAAATGCAGCATTTGAGATAGTATGCGATGCTATGCAGATCTTCGGAGGATATGGGCTGAGTAAGGAATATTTTATTGAAAAGTTATTCAGGGATATCCGTGCCACTCTCATAGAAGATGGCTCAAATGATAGTCTTACTCTTACTATAGCAAATCATATACTCTTTGGCGAGGATGCATATTAGATAAAATCCCTATTTCTACTACCTTACTTTATATGAAAACAGGGGTCAGTTTGAGATAAGGGAAGACAAGGAAATGGGATGTTGTTTTGTTTTCATTCTTGGTTGTGCCTGCCCAGCAGGCATGGGCGGTTATTAAAAAAGGATGGGGGTGGACATTTTAGATATAGATAAAAGATTAGAAAGGAGGTCCTAGATGGATTATTTTGCGATAGAAGAAAAAGCCCTTAAAATCATTGAAAAGTACACGGGCGCACACTATCCACCAACCACACTCCCCACCTTTGAGTTTGATGCTGAAAAGTGTACTCATTGCAAGGCATGTGCCCAGGCCTGCCCTACCTCATGCATACAATGGGATGAAGAAAAGAAAATGCCGTATGCCACAGGTTATAAGGGTATGGAACTGGCTTGTATTTCTTGCAATACTTGTGAAGCAGTCTGCCCGGCAAATTGCATCAGGGTAAGGGGGGAATACAGAGTACTTTATGGTAGGTACAAGACCCCAGATGATAAACAGGGGGAGATGATACCTCCAATGCCCTTTGGGGACAAGGATCTTAACAGGGACTTTGAAGATATTGAAAAAGATCTGACTGAGACAGAAAAGGTTATCTATAGAAGACGTAGCATCAGGCTATTCAGAGATAAACCTGTGCCAAAAGAGCTTATCCACAGGATAATAGAAGCAGCCAGATTTGCTCCATCTGCAGGCAATAATCAGCCCTGGAAATTTATCGTTGTTACGAATAGAGATCTGATTGACAAGGTTGACAAACAATGTGCTAAAGTTCTGGATACCATCAAGTGGATGTATGCGGGTAGCAGTACGTGGAGGAGTATTGCGGTCTCCTTGACCAGTTATTTACAGGTTAATAACATGGATCAGAGGCCTATACCAGCTATACAAAAGGTCCATCAATCAGGGGGTTCAATAACCTGGGGTGCACCAGTGCTTATTCATATCTTAAAAGATGTCCGTGGTATAAGCAATCCAGATCTGGACACAGGGTTTGCTGCTCACAACTTGGTATTGGCTGCCCACTCCCTGGGGTTGGGTACATGCTACATCGGCTTTATTACAAGTGCCATAAAATACTTGCCATGGCTAAAGAAGGAAATAGGAATAGAATATCCCTATGACTTGGTAACAAGCGTATGCGTTGGGTATCCAAAGGGGAAATTAGACAACCCTGTGCATAGAGGGCAGGTCCCTGTGGAGTGGATTGAATAGGGCTATCTAATTGAGACCTTTGCATAATACCTACATTGTCATTGCGAGCGAAGCAAAGCAATCTCTAAATTTCTTGTAATTAATGGGATTGCTTTGTCGCCCATGCTCCTCGCAATGAATATGCAAGCAATTGTGTAAAGGTCTCCTAATTATACAACATTAGAAAGGGGGATTATACAAATAATGGATGATGTATATGTGATTGGTACAGGTATGATAAGGTTTAATAAATATCCAGATGCTACAGTAAGAGGCATGGCCAAAGACGCAGTGAATTTGGTCTTAAAAGATGCAGGACTTAAAAAAGAAGACCTTCAGGCAGCCTATGTGTCCAATACCTTTTGGGGCATGTTTTCCAACCAGCATTCTATCCGAGGAGAGGTGATGCTCTGGGATCAAGGCATTGATGGTATCCCTATAGTAAACTGTGAGAATGCATGCGCAGGTGCTTCTACTGCATTTCTCCTGGGATATACTGCGATACGTGCAGGGATGCACGATGTAGTCTTAGCCTTAGGTTCAGAAAAGATATCCAATCCCAACAAGGCGCTGTCACTGGGGGCATATGCCTCATGTATGGATGTGGAAAACTTTGAGGAGCATATAAGACTCTTTGAAGAACTAAACAAGCAGCTTAAATTTGAGGTTCCTGAAGGTCAGACCCCTCCTGGTGAGGGTCGTAGCATATTTATGGATGCATATGCCATGGCAGCTAGGTGGCACATGAAGAAGTTTAGATCTACTCAAAGACAATTAGCGGTTATCTGTGCTAAAAACCATTGGCATGGATCAATGAATCCTTTATCCCAGTATCAGATGGATATGACAGTAGAGGAGGTCCTTGCAGGTAAACCAATTGCATATCCTCTAACTCGCGCGATGTGTGCACCTGTGGGGGATGGAGCAGGAGCTGCAATTCTTTGTTCAGCTTCATACCTGAAGAAATTAAAAAATGCTCGTCCAGTAAGGATTCGTGCATCTGTTTTAGGTTCAGGGACAGACCGGGACCTTGATGGTCCTGATATAGGGGAGAGACTTTCAAAGCAAGCATACAATATGGCTGGCCTGGGCCCAAAGGATATAGATGTAGCAGAGCTGCATGATGCCACAGCATACGGAGAGCTGCATCAGACTGAGGCCATGGGTTTTTGTCCTGTGGGAGAAGGAGGACCTTTTGCTGAGACAGGTGCTACTAAATTAGGGGGAAAGCTCCCTATTAACACAAGCGGAGGTCTGGAGTGCAGGGGACATCCTATCGGGGCATCAGGTCTGGCCCAGATATATGAGATAGTTCTCCAACTACGTGGAGAAGCTGGAAAACGCCAGGTTGAAGGTGCAAGGATTGGTCTTACAGAAAATGGCGGGGGTAATATTGGCGTAGAAGAGGCATCAATGTGTGTACACATATTAGAAAAAGTATAACATTAATTGGAGATTACGGGGGTGTCTCAATTGGAATAGTGGAATGCTGGAGTATTGGGTTTTTGGAGTTTGGTGTAACTAGTCCAAACTTGACGATAGGAGACCTTTGCATAATACCCATATTGTTATTGAGAGTTTTAGCAAGGCAATCTCTAAATTGCTCGTAATTAATGGGATTGCTTCGTCGCTCATGCTTCTCGCAATGAATATGCAAGCAATCGTGCAAAGGTCTCGATAGGATTGGTTATTAATGAGATCTTTACCTCTAAAACCATCATTCCATTAATCCAATTGCAAAGCCAAGTCCTAGAAAAGGATGTAATCATAAGGAGGTTTTAAAATGAGGGCTAAGGAAAAGGTCTATGGGGCCTAAAGGGAAGGGATATGCGGTGCCCTGACAGGGGCTATAATGGCCATGAATCTCCTCTTTGGCATGAATATTCGCAATATGAGATATACCCAGACCATAAAGGGTTTTATCATAGGTCATTTAAATCTGCTCTTAGATAACCCCATTGGTATGCCTGAGCCCTTTGCCATGGGCAAAGATATAGTAAAGAAATTCAAATACAAGGCAGAAAGCACAGAATGCAGGGAGATCATAGGAAGAGATCTTGAATGTTGGGATGATTTTCAGATGCATATGTCTTCTTCGGATAAGTGTAAGGAATTGATTAATCTTGCTGTAAGCATTGCATCAGACGCAATTGAACGATGGAGATAGGAGGTTTTATTTAATGAAGAATATATTTATAACAGGCGTGTCTGGTTATTTTGGTTATAAACTTATCTCACTGTTTGATCAAAGAGATGAGGTAGAGAGTATTGTAGGCATTGATGTAAAGGCACCGGCATATACATCAAAAAAATTGGAGTTTATAAGGCATGATGTTAGGGATGATATGTACCCAATACTTTCAAAAAGGGGTATAGATTGTGCTATTCATGCTGCCTACATTATACCACCCCTCCATAATAAGGCCTTAATGGAAGACATCAATATCAATGGGACAAAAAATTTTCTGAATGCATGTTCAAAGGCTGATATAAAACAACTTCTATACTGTTCTTCTACCACTGCGTATGGGTTCTATAAAGATAACCCACCTGTGTTGACAGAGGATAGCCCGCTTAAGGGAAATGATGATTTTACCTACCCCAAGACCAAGAAAGAGCTAGAGTTTGTCTGTAAAGCCTTTAGAGATACCC